>JBKKBA010000158.1:0-9068 GCA_046714275.1 Actinomycetota bacterium | reverse complement strand
CTGCGCGACACCGGCCGCAGGCAAACGATCGCCGGCGGCGTGATCCTGGATGCGCACCCGGCCGGACAGCGGCTGGGTGGCGCCACCGCAATCGCCGCGCGCCTGACCGAGCTAAAAGCCCGCAAAGAAGCCCTAGCGAACCCGAACCCGAACCCGGCCGGCGCCGGAAGTCTGGACATCCTCGCCACGCTCGCCGTCGCCGAACGCGGCGTCATACCCGCAGCCGACCTGGAACCACTCACCGGATCCGCCACCGCCCCCGGTGCCGTGCTCCTGCTCAACTACCTCGCGTCGCCCGCCTGGCTGGAACAGTTCGCCGGTCGAGCCAAAGGCGCGCTGGAAGCCTTCCACGCCGCGTCACCCTTGGAACTGGGAATGTCGCGCGATGCGTTGCGAGCCAAGACCTGCATCGCAGACCAGCGCCTGTTCGCCGAGGCAATCGCGACGCTGTCGGACGCCATCCACGCCGACGGCCCGCTGCTTCGGCTGGCCGCCCATCGCGTCACGCTGTCGCCGGAGCTGGAACAGCACCGCACCGCGCTGACCCAAGAGCTGGAAGCCGCCGCGTTTGCGCCGCCGGGACTCGGCGACCTGTCGGCTCGCTTCGGTCGCGATCTGGTCAAGGCCCTGATCGAATCCGGCGAGCTGGTGCGCCTGGCCGAGGACGTCGTGCTGTCAAAGACGCGCCTGGATCAGGCCAAGGATCTCATCGCCACGACCGTGCAGCGCGAGGGAGGCCTGACGGCAAGCCGCGTGCGCGAGCTGCTGGGAACCACGCGCAAGTACGCCATCCCGCTGCTCGAGCACCTTGACGCCACCGGCTTCACCAAACGCGCCGGCGACCTGCGCACGCTGCGCTGACCCCGCGCGGCACGCACCCCGGGACCCCCTTCAGGAAATTGCGCTCAAGCGTAATGATCCGCTCGACGTGACCCTTGCGCGGCCGAGCGGGTCGGCCCGATACTTGAGGTCGTCATGGCGGCACAGTGGACGGCAGTCGGCATCCTCGCGACGGGGCTGCTCGGCATGATCTTTTGGGCCACGCACCGCTTCGACGCCCTCATAGCCCGGATGGACGCACGGTTCGACAGTTCCGAAAGCCGGATGGACGCACGGTTCGACAGTTTCGAAAGCCGGATGGACGCACGGTTCGACAGTCTGGAAGGCCGGATGGATTCACGCTTCGGTGCCGTCGATGAGCGATTCAACTCGATAGATGAGCGATTCAACTCGATGGATGCGCGGTTCAACTCGATGGATGCGCGGTTCAACGCGGTGGATGCGCGGTTCGATGCCCTGACGGCTCACATGGATGCGCGCTTCAACTCGGTCGATGGCCGGCTGGACGCTGTGTCCCAGCGCATCGACGCGCACATCGACCGGCACGCATCCTGACCCCGCGCGAGCGCTACGCCGGCCGGCGGCGCTGCCCGGCGGCGCGCGGCGCGACTTCGGTCCGGCCCGCTTCCATACCGGTCTGGGCGTCTACAAACACGAACTGCTTTCGTGCGGCAGCCGGCACTCCGGGGGACTCCCCCTCGGCCAGCGGCGTCATCTCGGTGCGCGGCACCCAGCCCAGCAGCAGGAAGAACTCCTTCGCGCACCGCCGGCAGGCGATCCGATCCTCGGTCGATTCACCCTCGGTCGTTTCCCCGCACCAGGCACACCAGAACGTCGTCACCCTGCGCTCTCCTCTCGTTGTGCTTGCAAGAGCAAGCGTTCCACAACGATGTTGCCGGATGGAGTCGAACGCGTTACGCGGTCGTTAAAAGAAGGGATCCTCTGGGACGAAAGGCTAGGCAGGCAGGCTAGGCAAGCTCCGCGATCGCCTCGATCTCGACGGTCGCGCCCAGCGGCAGCTCCGCGACACCAACCGCGCTCCGCGAGTGGCGCCCCGCGTCGCCGAACACGTCCGCCATCAGGGCCGATGCGCCGTTGGCAACGGCCGGCTGCGCGTGGAAGCCCTCCGACGACGCGACGAAGACCGTCAGCTTCACGATCCGCTTCACGTTGTCCAGCGATCCGCCCGCGGCCGCGCGAAGCTGCGCCAGGATGTTCAGCGCACATGTGCGCGCGTCGGACGCCGCATCCTCCAGCGTCACGTCGCGCCCAACCAGACCGGTGTGAGCCATCGCGCCGTCAACGAACGCCACCTGGCCGGACAGGAACAGCAATCCGCCGGCGGCCACGGCCGGCACGTAGGACGCAAACGGCGGCAGGGCCTCCGGCAGGGTGATGCCCAGCTCGGTCAGCCGCGCTTCGGCGCTCACGACGACGCCTTCGGTCGCTTGAACAGCGCGACGGTGCCCGGCACCTCGGTCGGGTGATAGACCTGGACCAGCTCCCAGCCCTCGTCACCCCAGTTGTTCAGGATCTCGGCGATCGCATGCGGGATGAGCGGGACCGACGCGTATTCCCATTGCTGCACGTCGCACCTCCGGATGTCGGACGGACTCGGGCCCCCCCCATCAGGACGGGCTTGGGACACTCAATAGGCGCGGAGCCTATCGGAATGCGATCGGAACGCGAAAGGGTCGGGGATACCGCGATGCTCGCGCGTCACCCAGGTGATTGGCGACAGTCCTCCGTGGCCCTAGCGCGCTTCCAGCACCCCGTCGATCCCGAGCAGCCACTGTCTCGCTCGCACGGTGCATCATGCTTGAGAGTGTTGGCACTTTTCAACGGGTGCGGAATTCGTGAGTGACCTATCCCGTCGACGAGATCGGAAACAGGTCGGAAGCCACGAGTTGACTGCGATGCCTTCTGCGTCAAGCTCGACAAGCGTGAGAGTTTCCCCTTCAGCCGGGTAAGCCCCAATGTGCGCCGCGAGCGCAGCGCGGGCATCAGCAAGGTCCGGGAAGGCGGTAAGCGCATTTCCCGAGACAACCTCGGTCCGAACCCGATGCGCTTCGTCACGGCAGATCAGAATCGTTCCTTCCCGCACGATCCTGCCGGCAAGCGCGGGAGGCGCATGCCATCTGTCTGTCAGGTGACGAATGAGCTAACCGTGCGCTGCCGTTGGAGCGCTTTCGTCGACGACGTGGGTCAGCGGGATGTCAAACGTGCGGCGGATTCGGTGCGGCAGATCCTGCCCCAGCCAGCGGGACACGCCGGCCGGCCATGTCGACACGACGATCTCATCAACGTCGTCGTGACGGATGATGTCCTCGATCGAAAGCAGCGGCCTGCGGTCGCCAACCACGCCCTCGATCTGCGCTCCCAGGCTGCGAAGCGCAGGCAACGCTTCGTCGAGCTGCTGCTGCGCGGCGGCCTGCGCCTGGCCCTCGGTCCAGGTGAGCCCCTCCGGGTGGTAGCCCGGAACGACCAGCGTGAACCGGCAGCTTCCTGCTGCCACCCGCGCCTGCACGATGCGCTTCAGATGCTCTCCCGCCGCCGTCTGGTTTGCCACGATGAGGATGTGCTTGGTCCTCATTGGCATCACCTCCTCTTTTCTTCTCCCTTCCGTTTTAGGCCCGGAAGCCCCCGAATGCAAGCCCCTCATTTGGACCTCGCGTTGCTTGGGGCGCTCTGGATCGAATTGAATAGGACCTGCAAACCCGAGCAATGGGGAGGAAGTCATGGCCGAAGCCGTCATCGTCGCCGCCGCACGCACACCAATCGGACGCGCAGGGAAGGGATCGCTGAAGGATGCCCGGCCCGACGACCTGTGCGGCTTCGCCGTCGCCAAAGCCGTCGAAAAGGTCCCGCAACTGGACCCCGGCGAGATCGTGGACGTGATGGTCGGCTGCGGGTTCCCCGAAGGGGAGCAGGGCATGAACCTGGGACGGCGCGTCGCGCTGCTGGGCGGGCTGGGCCACGGCGTGCCCGGCACCACCGTCAACCGGTTCTGCGCGTCGTCGCTGCAGACGATCCGGATGGCGTTTCACGCGATCAAAGCCGGAGAGGGCGATGCCTTCGTCGCGGCCGGCGTCGAGTCGATCAGCCGTGTCAACCAAATGCCTCGCGATCTGTCCGAGCTTCACCCGCGGCTGGTCCCCGGCGTGCCCGACTCCATCGCCAATGTCTACATCCCGATGGGCCTGACCGCCGAGAACGTCGCCGAACGCTTCGGCGTTTCGCGCGGCGACATGGACGAGTTCGCGCAGCGCTCGCAGGAGAGCGCCGTCGCCGCACAGAATTCGGGATTCTTCGACCGCGAGATCTCGCCCTACACACTGCCCGACGGAACCGTGATGACAAAGGACGACGGCCCCCGCGCGGATTCCACGCTGGAGCGGCTGGCGTCGCTGAAGCCGGTGTTCAAGCCGGACGGCGGCGTCGTGACGGCCGGGAACGCGTGCCCGCTGAACGACGGCGGCGCCGCCGTGGTCGTGATGAGCGACGAGCGGGCGCGGCAGCTTGGGATCAAGCCGATCGCGCGCATCATTGGCTCGGCCGTGTCGGGCATCGATCCCGAGATCATGGGCGTCGGCCCGATCGAAGCGTGCCGCAAGGTGCTGAAGCAGGCCGGCATGTCGATCGACGACGTGGATGTCTACGAGCTGAACGAGGCTTTCGCCGCGCAGGTCATCGCATCCGCGCGCGAGATCGGGATGGACTTCGACAAGCTGAACCCGCACGGCGGCGCGATCGCGCTGGGCCATCCTTACGGCATGACCGGCGCCCGCATCATGAACACGCTGCTGAACGATCTGCAGACCCTGGACAAGACCATCGGCCTAGAGACGATGTGCGTCGGCGGCGGCCAAGGAATGGCCATGCTGATCGAGCGACTGGCTTAGGCGGTCGGGTCGACGCGGAAGCCGTGCCATATTCGGCAGAGTCAGGTTGAACGCCTGGGTTACCGATCGATGAGGAACAGCACTTCTGAGCCGATGGGGCGGTAGCCGGCGGCGACGAAGGCGCGCAGGCTGGCGGCGTTGCCGGGGGTGACTTGCGCGTACAGCGGCTCTCCGGCCGGGGCCAGGGCGCGCGCGGCTTCGGCCAGCGCCCGGCCCACACCGGTGCCGCGATGAGCCGGCTCGACCTCCACACTCAACTCCATACGCTCCGCCAGCCCGCGGCCCAGCGCCAGGACGCCGCGCTGCTCTTCGTCGGACCAGACGCGCAGGCCGCTGCGATAGCGCGCGGCGCGACTCATGCGCGGATGAACGATCAGATCGGGACGCTCAGCGAGCCACGATGGCGGCGGCTCCCCCGACGGTTCGGCGGCAAGCACGACGTCCAGGCATCCCGGCGGGCATCCCAGCCGCTGCGACAGCCACGCCAAAAAGCGCGCGTCCATCGCCGCTCCGAAATCACCTTCGATCAGATGCGATCGAACTTCGTCCTGGGGAACCGAGGTCGCGACGTAGCTGTGCCCCGTCAACGCCACGACCGCTTCGGATGCGCCGGGCGGCTCTGAGAAGATCTCAACCTTGCCGTCCACCGCCGGGAAGATCCCATGGAACGCGGCGTCCAGGGCCCGGCGCAGGGGGTGCGTCATGCCAACTGGAGATTCGGGTCCGCGGAGATGTCCAGAGGCGAGACTTCGCCGCGCAACAAGCGCCGCATCCCGGCAGCCGCGATCATGGCTCCGTTGTCCGTGCACAGCGCAAGCGAGGGAACGATGACGTCCATTCCGGCCGCGGCTCCTTCGGCCGCCATCCGCTCGCGCAGACGGGTGTTCGCGGCAACGCCACCGGCGACGACGATTTGATTGATGCCGCTATCGCGCGCGGCGCGCAGCGTCTTGGAAACCTGAACGTCCACGATCGCCTCTTGAAACGACGCGGCCAGATCGGGAATGTTGATCGGCTTTCCCGTCGCCTCCCGCTCGCGGATCCAGCGAATCACGGCCGTCTTCAACCCCGACAGCGAAAAATCGTAGGAGTCGTCCATCATGGCGCGGGGAAAAGGAATCGCCGCCGGGTCCCCCTCACGCGCCGCGGCGTCGATCGCCGGTCCGCCCGGAAAACCCAAGCCGATGAAGCGCGCGATCTTGTCGTAGGCCTCGCCCGCGGCATCGTCTACCGTCTGTCCCAAGATCTGGAACCGTCCATGCTGGGGCATCAGGGCGATCATCGTGTGTCCGCCCGACACGATCAGCGCCAGCACGGGCGGCTCCAGCCCCGGCCGCTCAAGGAACGCCGATTCCACGTGGCCCTCCAGGTGATTGACGCCGATCAGCGGAACGTTCAGCGCCAGCGCATACGCCTTGGCCGCGCTCAGCCCGACCAGCAGCGCGCCGACCAAACCCGGACCGTTAGTCACCGCGATCGCATCCATATCGTCCAGGCGCGCCCCGGCATCGCTGAGCGACTGCTGCACGATGATCGACAGATTCGTGATGTGCGCGCGGGAAGCGACTTCGGGCACAACGCCGCCGAAGCGAGCGTGAAGGTCGGTCTGCGACGCCATCAGGTTCGATCGAACCGTCGCGTCTTCGACGACGGCCACGGCGGTCTCGTCGCAGGAGGTTTCGATCCCAAGGACGATCAATCGATCGTCACCGGCCCGACGCGACGCCCGACTCGAGCCAGGCGCTCGGCGATCTCGTTGCTCTGCATGTCATCGATCCACATCACTAAGGCATCCTCACCCGTCTCGGCATAGTAGTTGCGGCGGACTCCAACGGGACGGAACCCGAACCACGAATACAGACGTTGCGCGCTCCAGTTGGCGACGCGAACCTCCAATGCAAGGTTGCGCATTCCGCGGCCGCGCGCGTCGGTCGCCAGCGCCAGCAGGATGCGCGACCCGATGCCGTGATGCTGAAAGTCGGGATGGACGGCCAGCGTGGTGATGTGCCCTTCGTCGGTCTGGCACATCAATCCGCCGTAAGCGATCAGCTCGTGTCCGTACGAAGCGACCAGATACGTGCGCGTCGCCTTCTGCGCCAGCTCGCTGAAGAACAGCGCCGCGCTCCACGGGCGCGGATACACCAAGCGCTCAATAGCCAGCACGTCGCGCACGTGCCGGCGCTTCATCACGCTCAGCGTCACCGGCAGCGGCTGTGCCGGTGGATCCGCCGGTGCCTTCACGATTCCTTCTTTCTGGTCTTGCGCTTCGCAGGCTTGGCAGGCTTCGCAGGCTTGGCAGGCCCGCCAGGCTTGGGATCTCCCGTGGTGATCATTACCCCACGAGTCTCCCAGCCGATCTGCACGTCGGCCTGTCGAAGGTACAACGGCTCAAGCTCGTAGAGCGAGTCGGTCTCTTCGCGCATGAACCGTGGCAGCGCAAGCTCGACCAGGGCCGTCGCAGACGGAAACGCCTTCATTACCGACGCGAACTCGTTGCGATGCTCGGGCAGCACGCTGCGGTAGACCAGCGAGCCGTTCCCGACGAACAGCACGTCGCCGCCCTTATAGGCGACCTCGTTGGCCAGCCGCTCGGGTGGCTCGACGTGGTATTCCGAGATGCGCTGGATACCGCCGGGAACTTGCCGGTAGAAGGCGGTGAAGATCTCGCCGCGCCGCGCGTCGATGCACGCGCAGATCAGCCGGGGCGTGTGACGCACATCGAACGCCAGCAGGTCGAGCGACGGAATGCCGACCACGGGAAGCGCCAGCGCCTGCGCCAGCGCCTTCGTGGTCGCGATCCCGACCCGCATTCCGGTAAACAGCCCCGGGCCAAGCCCCACGGCAATTCCGGCGACCTGGCTTAAAGAGACGCCGGCTTGCTCACAGATGTGACCGATCGCCGGAGCCAGGAACTCGGCGTGGCCCCGGCCCCGGGCAAGCGTGATCGACGCGACGATGCCTTGCTCGGATCCCAGCGCCACCGACGACACCGGCGTGGACGTTTCGATGCCCAGCACCAGCATCTATCGCGCCCCTTCCAGGAAGGACAAAGCAACGTCGCGCACCGCGGCCAGCCGCTTCGGCCAAATCGTCCCCTGCGGCGTCATCTCGATACGACGATCGTTCTCACCGGTTGCGGTGATCTCGACCTGCAGATGATCGGGCGGAAGCAACTGCGCCACCGCGTCGCCCCACTCGATGAAGATGACCGAGTCCGGATCTAGGAACTCCTCCCATCCCAGATCAACCAGCTCTTGAAGATTGCCCATTCGATAGACATCCAAATGCAGGACGGGAAGACGCCCCTGATACTCGCGCATCAGAACGAAAGTCGGGCTTGTAACGCGATCCTCGACGCCCAGCGCGCGTGCGGCGCCTTGCACAAAGCACGTCTTGCCGGCTCCCAAGTCGCCGGAAAGCGCGACCACGTCGCCGGGCGCCAACACGCCGGAAAGTGCGGCCGCGATCGACCGCGTGTCCTCCGGCGAGGAGGAGACAAGAGCAAGGCTACGAGGCGCCACGAAGCTCCGTCAGAACAGGGCAGGCTGCTCGGGCTGCTGGGCTTGTTCGGCCTCTAAGCGGTCCGGCGCCTCATCGAGGATTGCACGCACCATCTTCAGATCTTGTTCCAGCATGTGGAACTGCTCACCGCCGCGGCCACCGCCGTGCAGCACCGCGGCAGGATGAAACGTCGGGATCATGATGCGGCCGTGATACTCGAATCGCTGACCTCGTACTCGCGTGATGCCGATCTTTCGGCCCAGCAGCAACTGCGTCGCGAAGTTGCCCAGCGTGCAGATCACCACCGGGTCGATCAGATCGATCTTTTGGAGCAGGTACGGCTTGCACGAGTCGATCTCGTCGGGCAGCGGATCGCGGTTGCCGGGCGGACGGCACATCAAGACATTCGCGATGTAGACGTCGTCGCGCGACAGTCCGATGCCGGCCAGCAACTCGGTCAGCAGATTCCCGGCGGCGCCCACGAACGGGACGCCTTGTTTGTCCTCGTGGAACCCCGGCGCCTCGCCGACGAACATCAGGTCCGCGGCCGGGTTTCCGGCGCCGAACACGACCTGCGTGCGACCCTTCGCCAGACCGCACTTCGTGCACGTGCTTGCTTCGATCGCAAGCTCCGTCAGCGTGGTCGGCGTGGTCACGGTCGGCCCTCCAGTCGGGAAGATCGGAAAGAACGGCGGGCAGGATTCTACCGGTATGAAAATGCACACGCCCCTTCCCGACGTCCGGCTGTTACGGTCGGCTCACCGGGATAGGGGCTTGGAGGGAGGACGCAGGCTGGGCAGGCCGAGTGACGGTATGGGCTGAGAG
>JBKKBA010000157.1:0-3231 GCA_046714275.1 Actinomycetota bacterium | reverse complement strand
GTGACCAGCGCCGGCACGACGGTGACGATCCCGGCCAGCAGCAGGGCGACCAGCGGCCACCGAGCGCCGGTGACGCGCTCAGCCCACGCTCCCAGCGCGCGAGTGGGAGCGCCCAGCCCCAGCAGCGCCGCGACGGCCAAACCCAGGGCCATCAACGCGAACCCCATCGCATAGCGGGGACGCGTGTACCGGCGGGACCGATCGATCTCTTCCCCGGTGAAGTAGTCCGATGCCTTGACTGGGTCGGCCGGAGCGGCGGCCACCTTGGTGGTCCGGCCGGCAGAGGTGCCCACAGGGCGTCCGGGAGGATCGCCGGAGCCGATCGCCGCGGCGGCGGGCAGCAACACGCCGGTGGCCGCGACGAGCGCGACAACGGCGATTCTGCGGAACGAGGCGGGCGCTGACATGCGCCTCGGATGCTACCGGCGGCGGGTTCGCCGTGCGGGGGTGCGGCGCGTTGCTCGCTTCTTTGCGGCCGGGCGCTTCTTTGCGGCCGGGCGGCGCGTGGCGGTCCGTTTCTTCGCCACCGTGCGTTTCCTTGCGGCCGGGCGTTTCTTTGCTGCGGTCTTCTTGCTCTTCGCGGCCCGCGCGCGGCTTGATCGGACGGCTTCCACCGCGGCGGCGCGGCGAGCGGGAATGGGCTTCAGGCCGTGCGCCACCCAGCCCAGATCCGCGGCCAGCCGGTTCGACGGCGTCACATCCCGGCGAGCGGGGTCGTACTTCCACGTGGCTTTCTGCTCGCGGCCGCGGAACCGGAAGCGCAGCGTCACCGTCCAGGGCTGACCCTCGACGCGATGCGCGCTCCACGCGTCGGCAAACTCGGTGTCGCTCAGCCGGACGTGGCGCGAGCGCAGGTTCATCTCGACCGCTTCCCCCAGCGGGGCGCCGCTGGCTCCCAGCCGTTGCTTTTCGAGCCAGGCGCGCTGCACTTCCTGCACGACACCTTGCTGCTCGTACAGGATCGGGGTCAGGAACTGCTCGACCCACGCCAGGGGAACCTGCGCGGTTTTGGCAACCTGCTCGGGCGAGCGTCCAGCCCGGAGCATCCGCTGCACGTCCTTGGGAGCCAGCTTGGATTCGATCCGGGGGGCGGCGGCCCGAGCCTCCTCGCGCTCTTCTCGCTCGCCTCGCTTGCGGCGGCGAACCACGTCTTCCAGCACGTCAAAGAGCTTGTCGTCGATGGCGACCAGATGGCTCCCCTTCTTGCCGGTCCTCTTGTTCGAGTAGACAAGATGGTGAAGATCGGCGCTTGACCCGACCAGGCGCAGCTTGATCAACGGACCCCCTGCATCGACGGGGACTTTCGAAGGCGTCCCCTGGAAAAGAATTGCCGGTACGTCCGGCATTCTTGCCGAGGCCCTACCCCGCCGCAAGCACCGACGGATTCCCCCCGCTCACCCGGCCTTTGAGCCCTCCTTCGAGCCCTCCTTCGACCTGTCGGGGCGGTACCGCATCAGAGGGAGCAGCCCGGCACCCGACATGGCCCGGAGGGCTCGCTCCTCGTCCGCGTCGAAGACCACGGCCCCCTCCGGCCGGTTCAGCAGGAACGACACGACACAGTCGTCGCAGGCCACGGTGTCCTTCATCACGCACGTGTCGCAGTCGATCTGCATTCCGTCCCAGGTCGGCTGGCTCATCAGTCGGTCACCTCCATCGCCATCACGGTAGACCAGGGGTACGACAGTCTCGAACGCGACAAGCGACTCAGAGCCTAGCGGGGGGTTGCGGAGCAGCCGGAACTGGGAGCCGCCTCAGCCGGGGTCGGGTGCGATCGTCTGGATCTGGTCGGAGGCGCCGCACCAGCGGCAGGTGACTTGCTCGATCTGAGAGTCCAGGACTTGCTCTTCCTCGACCGTCACCTCACCGCCCAAGGTGTAGTGATGGAACGCACGCGTGCGCCGGCGCGAAACGACGTCAAAGCGCGTCAGGTTCCCGCAGGCGTTGCAGCGATAACGAACAGGTTCGGCCACGGCGGCGGAGTATGACATCTTCTGAGTGTCGGCGGGACCGTCTACGGTCTTTCCAGATGCACACAGCGCAGCGAAGCTTCGACGACTTGGGAACGCCCCTGGTTGAGACCACGTTCGTCGTCGTCGATCTGGAAACCACCGGCGGGTCGCCCGGCTCCAGCGCGATTACCGAGATCGGCGCCGTGAAATGCCGCGGCGGCGAAGTGCTGGGCGAGTTCTCGACGCTGGTCGATCCGGGCTGCGCAATCCCGCCGCTGATCACGGTGCTGACCGGCATCACCGACGCGATGGTGATCGGCGCGCCGCGCATCGACGAAGCGCTGCCGGCTTTCCTGGAGTTCGCCGGCGACGCGGTGCTGGTCGCGCACAACGCCTCGTTCGACACGCGGTTTCTGTCCTACGAGGCCGAGCGCTTAGGCTACGGGCGGCCGCCCAACGACGTGGTCTGCACGGTCCGGCTGGCCCGGCGGCTGGTCCGCGATGAGGTTCCGAACCTTCGCCTGGAAACCCTGGCGCACGCGCTGCGCGGCAGAACGCCGTCTCACCGGGCGCTGGACGACGCGCGGGCGTGCGCCGACGTGCTGCACGCTCTTCTAGAGCCGGCCGGCCGCTTTGGCGTGCAGCACCTGGACGATCTGCTGTGGTTCCAGACCGCCGGGGGCCACCCGCAAGCGCGCAAGCGAATGCTGGCCGACGCCCTGCCGCGCGCGCGCGGCGTCTACCTGTTCCGCGACGCATCCGGCGGCCTGCTCTACGTCGGCAAGGCGGCCGATCTTCGGACGCGCGTGCGCTCGTACTTCGGCGGCGACGACCGTAAGCGCATCGGCGACCTGCTGCGTCGGCTGGACAGTGTCGAGCATCATGAAACGCGCCTGGACATTGAGTCCTCGGTGCTGGAAGCCAGGCTGATACGCAAGCATCGCCCGCCGTTCAACCGCGCCCAGCGGGGAAAGGGCGGGCGCGGCGCCTGGGTTCGCCTGACCGCAGAGCGGTTCCCACGGCTGACGGTCGCGCGCGCGCCTGGGCCGGGATCGATCGGCCCGCTGCCTTCGGTCGCTGCGGCCGCCGTGCGCCAGGCGCTGGAAGAGGCGGCGCCGATTCGCCGCTGCAACGATCGGATCTCGGCGGCCACGCGGTTCCAGCCATGCACGCTGGCCGGGATTGGCCGCTGCCCCGCACCGTGCGACGGCCGGATCGACCCCGACGCCTACCAGGCGGTGCTGTCCCCGATCCACGCCGCGCTGGAAGGCGACCCGTCGGC
>JBKKBA010000156.1:0-4904 GCA_046714275.1 Actinomycetota bacterium | reverse complement strand
GTCATACACCGCGTGGGAGAGGCGCCGCAGAGACTCTGTGGGTGACAGGCCGGAAGAAAGAGCTCGATGGACGAACTCCCCCAGCCGGTCAACTCCGAAATCGGCGCCTTCGGCGCTCCGCGCTTCAACAACACCGTCGCTGTAGAAGAGCAAAGAGTCACCGGGTTCCAGTTGCGTTTCGAAAATCTCTCCGGGACCATGACCCAACAGGTGACCAACGCCGAATGGCACCCACGGCGGGCAGGCGAGCGGTCCAACCACACTGTCGTCACGGATCACCAATGGTGGCGGATGCCCCGCATTCACCAGCCGGACATGTCCCGTCGCGATGTCCAGCCTTCCGATTTGGCCGGTGGCGAACCGAGCGGCGCCAAATTTTTCGGAGATAGTCCGGTCGATCGAGCGCGCGATCTGCATCAGGTCATCGCCTGCGCGGCGCCGATTTCGGTAGGCCCCAACGGCCAGCGAGCA
The DNA here is from genome assembly GCA_046714275.1 of Actinomycetota bacterium. GTDB lineage: Bacteria > Actinomycetota > AC-67 > AC-67 > AC-67 > JBKKBA01. The sequence goes on along the minus strand of JBKKBA010000156.1, from coordinate 4,433 downwards.
CACAATGCTTGAGTCCAGGTCGTGACCGACGGCATCGAAGATGGCGAAGTCAAGCGCCCCCGCTTGGTATGCGTAGTCGAAAGCGTCCCCGCCGATCTCGTAGGCAGGTTCAAGCATTCCCGCGACCGTGACGTCCTCCGTCAAGAAGTTGTTCGGCGGCAGCATTTGCCACTGCAACTCGCCGGCCAGTGACATCGGTGCTTGCCGGCGAGCAACCGTGTATGTGTCCGTGTACTGGCCGCGGGCAGCCAGCTCTGCCGTGGCGATGGCAGCTAGATGGCGGAACCAGGTCTGAGCGCTTTCAGAGATGGAACCGACTTCGACCTCTAGGATCCCAACCCGGCCGAGGCCGTCCGAAAGCGGAATCCACATCGTGCTGCGCTCTTCGTCCAGCGGCGCATGAACGATCTCGCTGCTGATGAACGCTCGCCCGGCCATCGTCCCATCAATGGCCTGCGGTTCATGAATGGGTTCTGGGGAAACGTGAATGAGGCATCGTTGCTCTTGGTCGGCAAGCCAGACGTCCGCCGATGAAGCCCCCAATTTTTGGGCGGCGGTTGTGATCAGCAAGGCAAGTTCGTCGGGGGCAACGTGGCGTGCGGCATCCAGGAAGAGACCCATCGCCTGGGCAAATGCGTCACTGGTCGGCGGAGTTGCCTGCGAAAGCAAGCCAACGTGGCTTTTCATGTCCCTGATAGTGGACCGAGGGCGTCACCGCAGCGTTGCCGAATCCCGAAGGACGCCTTCAACCCACTTCTTCTTCGGGAACACACCGCGCGGAAGCATGCCGTGATCGTGAACGCGACCGGCCGGCACGTCGGCCGACCAGCACAAGACGTATTCGATCTTGGAGGCTTTCCCCCGCCGCTGCGCCTTGACGAAGGCGGCGGTGGAGGCCGGACACCCGCGTTCGAAGACGAAGCAGAGGATGCCGAACGCCCCCAGCTTGACCGAGGCCGCGCCGTAGCGGGTGAAGATCGTGAGGACCCGCGCGTTTTGACGCAGGTCGTGGGTCAGGCGCTCGAACGCGTCGACAACGCCCGTCATCTGGGAAGCCGGAAGATCATCGGCGGGCGCAAGACCGACAAGGCCAACCGACCCCCAGTGATCCTTCGCCCCGATGAACGCCAGGCCCGGAACCACAATCGGGTCGCCGTGCTCATCGGCGACATCCAGCCGGACGGCCCCCTGCTGGACAAGCCCGTCCCCAAGCCGCTCCACAACGTCCATCGCGCCCCGGAGTGTATCGTCGGTTCGTTCGAGCCAAAGGATGCAGGAATGACATCCGGGACCGATGAGGGCTAACCCTCATCCGACGGTCGCGACCCACCCACTCTCTCTGTACCGCCATCTTCGGTTCCAGGCTCGTTGCGGGTCGCGCGGATCGCGCCGAAGTAGACGCCGATCAGCACCAGGAGCGCGCCGGCCGCGAACGTGCCGGTAACCCGCTCGTCCATCAGCCACGCCGCAAGCACGATGCCGATCAGCGGGGCCAGCACAAACTCGTACGAGACCGCACTGGCCGTCCACCGACCGAGCACAAACAGGTAGAGCGCGAATACGCCCACCGTCCCTGCCGTGACCAGGTATGCCTGGGCCGCCCAGGTCGATCCGGCCTGCGGGATCTTGGAGGACTCATCGAAGAACGGCATCAACGCAAACAGCATCGCGTTCCCGCCGATGCCGATCACCATCAGCAAGAACGCACCAAGGACCGCCCGATCGGACCGTCCGCGATCAGCCTTGTGCATATCCATCCGCTGTTCGAGCCTGCTACGGCTTTGTTCCAACCACCGAATACATGATCAGCGTAGCGAAGGTCGTGCCATCGGCCTCAGACCGACGGCTCTGCTCGAGCAGTTGTTGTCCTTCTTCGGCCGTGATGCCGCCGTCCTCAACAGCGTGCTTCACCGTAAGTTCAAGGGGCCGAACGTCCGTTCCCGGAAAAGTCGCCTCCAGGATGAGAGTGGGGATCGCCTCAACATTGACGTTGTGCAATCCGGCCCGCTTGAACATCCCGTACAAGCGGCGCCCGACGGTTGGGCTGGCAAACCGCTTCAACGACGCGGTGCGAAGCCGGCCGGCAAGCTCCACGTTGGGAAGGTCGATGGCCAGGCTATCCCAGTCCGTATCGGCTACGACAACGCGACCACCGGGACGCACCACGCGAATCATTTCGGCCAGCGCTGTTTCGGGGGCGGCCACATGCTGAAGCACGCGCTCGCTGCGCGCTGCGTCGAACGTGTCGTCCTCAAACTGCATCGCCGAAACATCTCCGTGGGCGAGCTCCAGCGGGATCCCGGCCTCCAACGCTTTGGCCGCTGCTACCTCCAGCATTTTCTCGCTGAAATCCAGCGCGACCACGGTTCCCCCCGGCACGACCCGTTGCGCGATCTCTCGCGCCGCCGTGCCAAGCCCCGTTCCGGCGTCCAGCACGCGCCACCCACGCTGAGGATCCAGCATGCGAAGCGCCGCCGCTCGCGTGGCCATGATGCCCGGCTGCTTCTCTTGCGCCTCCAGAACCTGAAAGAAGAACGAGTTGTCTTGCTGTTGATCGACGTTGCTAAATCCTCCGGGACGAACCTCAGGCATGTCGAACCTCCCTCGAGCAAACGTTGCCGTTGACGGGTTTTTCCGCCCCGTTCGGGCAAGCGCACCGGTTACAAATCGCGCCGAATGCTGCCAATCTATACGTCAGCGTCCCGAAAACCTGGCGACGCCGCCAAAGCCACAGGGGGGATTTCATGAATCGGGGTTTTCTGCCGACGGGCAAGCGGCGCGCCAAGGCGGGCGCGCGGCGGGTGGCGCTTTTCCTGGCCGCAAGGCCATCTGCACCGGCGGATGCTCCCCCGGGACCAGCATCACCTGGGAAGCGTCCACCATCAACATCCCTCCGGGTCTGTACCGGGTTTCGGCGCGCGCCATAGACCGCGCCGACAACCAAAGTTCCGCAATGCAAGCGGTGCTGTTCCTGGTCATCTAGAGTTGCCGAGTTCAGGGTGCGACCGCTACTCCGGCTTGCGCGCGCGAATGGGATAGCCCCACGTCCCGAACTGGCGCGCCTTCTCTTCACCTCCGGCGCCGCCGAACGTATCGACCAGCGGTCCGAACTCAATGTCGGCGAAACCGGCGCCTTCGATAATCGTCGCCCATCCTGCACACGGCAGGGCACCGGCAATTCAGCCGGTCCAAAGATCAATGTCTTTCATCGCCCCTTCAGGGACCGGGCGGTCGACGCAGATGTCGGCGATCTGAATCCGCCCTCCGGGCTTCAGGGCCCGAAAAACCTGCTTGTAGGCCCCAAGCTTGTCCGGGACCAGGTTGAGCACGCCGTTGGAGATCACGACGTCCGCCCACCCTTCATCGACGGGCAGGCGCTCGGCCAGCCCTTCACGGAACTCAAGGTTGGCGATCCCCGCTTCCTCGACGCCTGCGTTGGCGCGCGCCAGCATTTCGGGGGTCATGTCCACACCGATCACGTTGCCCTCGGCGCCGACGGCGCGCGCCGCGATCATCGAATCCAGGCCTGCTCCCGATCCTACGTCGATCACGCGCTCACCCGGGCGCGGCAGGCCCCAATGAAACGGATTCGCCACACCGGCGAACGAGGCGATCGACTGCTTCGGCAATCCCTCAAGCCACGCGTCTTGGTAGCCGGCTCTTTCGGTCGCGCGCAGCCCCGTATGGAAATGAAAGGTCGCATCGGGATGATCGACAACCTCCCGGTACTTCGATTGGATCTCCTGACGAAGCTTGCCGATGTCAACGGCGATCTCACTCATGACCGGGCTCCTTCGGTTCCACGGGCAACCCATCCTCGCGCCACTCCGGAAAGCCGTCCTCCATTCGCCGGGCGCGGTAACCCTTGCTCTTCAGCAGCCGAACGGCGTCGTCGGCGAAGACGCAATAGGGCCCACGGCAGTATGCGACAATTTCCTTGGCTTTTGGCAACTCTTTGAGCCGCCGGGTCAGTTCGCCCACCGGAATCGATCGAGCCCCGGCGATGTGACCGGCCGCGAACTCCGCTTCCGGACGAACGTCAAGCACCAGGATGCCGCCCTGCTTCAGACGCCGGGCAAGCTCCAATCGGGGCACCGCCTCCAGGCCGTCGCGATCACCAAGGTAATCGCGAGCCAGACGCTCGATCTCGACAACATGCTCCGACGCCACCGTGCGCATGGAGCGCCACATGGCCAGCACGCTGGGACCCGCCAATCGGTAAATGACTCGCGTGCCCTGCTTCGTCGTCCTCACCAGCCCTCCCGACGCGAGCGCCTGAAGGTGATGCGACGCGTTCGCAACGCTTTGCCCGATCTCACGGGCGATGTCATCCACCGAGCGCGGGCCCTGCGCCAGCACGTCAACGATCTCGGCGCGCCGCCCGCTGGCCAGAGCCTTGGCGACCGAGCCGAAAGAATCGAACAGAGCATCTT
>JBKKBA010000155.1:0-2560 GCA_046714275.1 Actinomycetota bacterium | reverse complement strand
AGGGGGGAGCGGTATGCGGGGTCGCGGTTGGACTCGGGTCATCATCTTCTGTCTGGGCATCTCGGCGCTCGGTTTGGTGCCGGCACACGCGACACACGAATCGACAATCGAATCTGGGTATGTCGCGATGCCCGATGGCGTGCAGCTGCGCTACACCGTCCATATACCGGTTGGTCGTCCTGGACCGTTCCCGGTCGCATTGGTCTACGACGGCTATACGGAGGGAAGCGACCCCATCGCCATCGGAAGCAGTTGGGAAGCGGCGCGGGCCCTGCTCGACGCCGGCTATGCGGTGTTAGGCGTCAGCATCCGCGGGACGGGATGCTCGGGAGGATCGTTGTATCCGATCAGCCGACAGTGGGGTGAGGACGGCGCTTACGTCGTCGAATGGGCGGCGGTCCAGCCGTGGTCGAACGGACATGTCGGCATGTTCGGATTGTCCTTCCCGGGCTTGACCCAGCTCGCGGTTGCGTCCTTCCGGCCGCCGCATCTTGATGCGATCGCCCCGTTCCAGCCAACGGCGGACTTCTACCGTGACGTGATGTTCCCGGGCGGCATCTACAACTCGGGCTTCATGGGTTTCTGGGGACTCGCCAACCAACCCCTAGCGAGTTGGCAGGCAGTCGCGTACGACATCGGCACTCACCCGTCCGACACCGGATGTGCGCAGTCGATCGCACAGCAGTATCCCGACGACGCGACACAGAACGTCTTCATCCAAGGGCTTCAAAATCCGTACTTCAACGAGTGGTGGCGCCAAGCCATGCCGGCGACGTACACCGATCAGATCAACGTCCCCGTGTTGACATGCCTCACGTGGCAAGACGACGAAGTTGGCAGCCGGAACGGCATCGGATACCTCGACGAGCTGGATCCCGCGAAGACATGGGTAATCGCCTCCAACGGATACCACGGCCAGTGTGAGTTCAATGGGCGCACGCCCGCATGGGCGCTCGACGAGCGTCCCGCATCGATCAACGGCACGCTGGTGAACTTCTTTGATCGATTCGTCAAGCATGAGCAAAATGGCTTCGAAACTGATACGCCGCATGTTCAGATCTGGCAAGAGGCGCGCAGCGTCACCGATGGCCCCGACGTGCCGTCGTGGGTGAGCACGTTCGACTCGTGGCCCGTCCCCGTCTCTCCGGTGGCGTTGTCCCTGCACGCCGACGGTGTGATGAACACCACCGCGCCGGCCGCAAGCGAACCCGGTGACGCGTACGCCTATCCCGGCCCGTCGGCAAGCACCCAGAGCGGAGTGGTGTTCGGCCAGGACGGTTCTTTGTGGAAGGCGCCCGTTCCTCCGGGAAGTTGGGACGTGTTCACGACGCCGGCGCTGGCGAACGATGTCGAGTTCTTCGGGCCGGCAAGCGCCGATATCTGGCTGTCGTCAACCGCGAGCGACACCGATGTGCAAGTCACACTGACTGAGGTGCGCCCCGACGGGCAAGAGCAATACATCGCCCGCGGGTGGCTGCGCATGTCGCACCGTGCTCTTGACGAGGCGCGCTCGACACCCCTGCGGCCGTTCCAAACGCACACGCAGGAGGATGCGGAACCGTTGAGTCCGGGGACCCCTGTGCTAGGCAGGGTCGAGATCTTCCCCTTCAACCACGTGTTCCGAGCGGGCTCGAGCATCCGAATCTTGATCGAGGCCCCCACCGGCGAAACGGGAGGGTGGAGCTTCGACTACCTGAAGACGCCGGCAGTGAACACCATCCTGCACGATGCGCAGCATCCGTCGCGTCTCGTACTCGGCTTGCTCGACGCTGGAGGCATCCACCCCAGCATCCCGGCATGCGACACGATCCTTAGCCAGCCGTGCCGCGACAGCGTCGCCCCCGTACCGGAGGGAACGCTCAGTCTGAACTGATCGGTGTTCCCAGCGGAGGCCGCAGCCTCTTAGAAAAGTTCGCTCGAGCTCCGGAAGGTCTTCGTTGATCTTGTATCCCAGGACCGCGCACCAGAAGTCGGCGAGCTTCCGAAGGTCGTGCTCCTGATCGCGATGGCCTTACCTATGAACTCTGACAGAGATTCGCCGGCGACCTACTCGACCGTCAGTTGCAGCGTCGCCGGGAACGCATCGTCATGAAAGATGGTGTTGCGCGCCGGATGCAGCAGGGGGTCGTGGTTCGGCACGTCGCTGGACGAGATGGCCAGACGCAGCCGGTGGCCGGGCTGCAGCTCGTAGGCCGTGTGCCAGACGTCGATGCGGACCAGCATCGGCTCGTTGCGCACCGGCGTGGGACGCAGGTTCGCGATCCACGGCTCGGCAGGCCGCGACCGCATCTGGTCCACCTCGCGATGCGACGCACGCATGAACCCCGCTGTGAACTCCGTCGACGAGCCGTCGGGCGCGATGTCCGACAGTCGCACGACGAAGTCGGTGTCGGGCGCGTCGGTCTGCGCCCAGAAGCTCAGCTCCGTCGCACCGGCGAGCCGCAGCGGCTCGCCGAGCGGCGGCGTCGTATAGGTGAGAGACGTCGTCTCCTCGCCGCGCTGGTCCACTGGAACTTGCGGCGTCGCGGCAACCTCGCCCCAGCGCGCGAACGTGTTCGAC
>JBKKBA010000154.1:0-3298 GCA_046714275.1 Actinomycetota bacterium | reverse complement strand
GCGATCACATTGTCGGGTCCGAAGGGGTACTTGCGCCGGATCGTGACATCGCCCGAATCGTAGGTGACGATGTTGTAGCAAGGGCGCGTATGGCCGCGCAACCGAAGCGATGAACAGGTGCCGGCATTGGCCACGTAAAGATTTTCGATCCGCCATACATAGGGGACGTGCTTGTGACCCGTCAGCGCCAACTTTACGCCGGATCGGATCAGCACCTCCAGCAGGTCGCCGGCGTCGTAGACAATGTTTCGCTCGCGCCCGGTTCCCGGAATCGGCAGCAGATGATGGTGCTGAACGTAGATCTTCAGCCGGTAGTCCCCGGCAAACTGCTCGGCGATCCACGGGTATCGCTCACGCCCGATCTGTCCGTGGTTCAGGTCGGGCTCGCTGGAATCGGCTCCGACAATCTTCACGTCGTCCAGCTCGACGGCCCAATGCCGCGCTCCGATCATCTCTTCGAAATGAACGTAGCCCACATTGCGAGCATCGTGGTTGCCGGGTACCGCCACCATTCGTGGCCTGATCTGCCCTAGGTATGCCGCCGCCGTCTTGAACTCCTGCCGGAAGCCCTCGTTGGTGAAATCGCCGGTTCCGATCACCAGATCGGGGTTGAGATCGTTCAGCTCGCGGATGACGCGATCCATCAGATTGGGCACGAAGTGCACCGAGCCACAATGCAGGTCGGAGATGTGCGCGAAGGTAACGCTCACTATTCCTCCATCACGACGCGGACGTTGCCCTGCTTGGAAAGCAGCGAGAAGCCGGTCATATCACCTTCCCGCTTGAACGAGATCGAAATCGTGGACGAGCCGATTCGAAGATTCTTTAACTCGACGACGTTCAGCCACGACGGCAGGACCGGCGAGTTGATCGTCAGCAGGTTCTCGTGGGCGCGCGCCGACAGCCCCAGCATCGCCTGCAGCATCAAAAACGGCGCCCCGGCGGCCCAGGCTTGCGGTGAACAGGCCACGGGGTACGACACCGGCCGGTTCGGGCTGCGACGGGTGAACCCGCAGAACAGCTCCGGCAGCCGCATCGTCTGCGAGAAGATCGCTGCGTCGAACAGCGACGTCGCCAACCGGTTCGTGCGGCGGTGGAAACCGTAGCGTTTCAGGCCGGCGGCGATGAATGCGTTGTCGTGCGGCCAGACCGAGCCGTTGTGGTACGACATCGGATTGTACGCAGGCGTCGACTTCGACATCGTCCGCACGCCCCAGCCGCTGAACATGTCGGCTTCCAGCAGCCGCTCCGCCAGCATCGCTGCCTTGTCGTCGTCGATGATCTCGCAGTACAAGCCGTGCGCCGGATTGGAGGTGATCGAGCGCACCTGCTGCTTGTCGCCGTCCAGCGCCAGGGCGTAGTAACCCTCTTCGGGCATCCAGAACGCGTCGTTAAACCGCCGCTTCAGCACGGCCGCCTCCTCGCGCAGGGACGTGGCCCGTTCTGCGTGACCAAGGAACTCGTAGACGTCGGCAATCCGGCGTTTGCCGCAGTACACGTACGCCTGAACCTCCGACAGCGCGATCGGGGGCTTCGCCAGGCTCCCGTCCACGTGCACGATCGAGTTGTGCGAGTCCTTCCAACCCTGGTTGTCCAGCCCCAGCGGGGACCGCCGCTCGTATTCTACGAAGCCGTCGCCGTCGAGGTCGCCGAACTCGTCGATCCAGCGCAGAGCTCGATCGGCGTGCGGCAGCATCTCTTCCAAGAACGGACGATCCGCGGTCCATTTGAAATATGTGCCGATCAGCATCAAAAACAGCGGCGTCGAGTCGACGCTTCCGTAGTACGGCGTATGAGGGATCCGCATCGCGGAAGCCAGCTCGCCGTGGCGAATCTCATGCAGAATCTTTCCCGGTTCTTCGTCACGCCACGGGTCGACCTCGCGCCCTTGCCACCGCGCCATCATCCGGAGCGTGTCCCGCGCAGGCTCGGAATTCACCATCAGAATTTGGTGGCTGGTCAGCAGGGAATCGCGACCAAACGGCGCGACGTACCACGGAATTCCCGCCGCGATGTAGCGGCCGGCCGCGGATTCGGTGATCAGCGCACGAAGGTCTCGCAATCCGCGCTGCAGCAGCCGGTTGAACAGCTCGTTGTCGGTGTCGATCACGGTGCAACCGCGTTCCCAGTCCTCGTATGAGCGGCGCAACTCGTGCAGCGCCGACTCAAACGGCACGGCCGGGACCCGCTCGTCGCCGATGATCGGCTCGACAACCACGTGCAGGACGCGCGTGTAATGCGCGCCCAGCTCGATCGCGAACCACAGGGTAACGACTCCCTCAACGATCTCATAGCGCGTAGGGGCGGTCCCCAGATCGATCCGCGTCAGGCGGAAGAGGCCATCCTCACCTCGGTAGGCAAAGGTGACGACCGAACCGTCCACACGCGGTTTGAAGAATGTGCCGGCTCGATCGCGCAGCAGCCCTCGCACCTCAAAGATGTCGGCAAAGTCGGCGCCAAGCGACAGCGTAACCATGGCCGAGACGGGGAATTCGTTGTAGTTCTTGATCCGAATCCGTTCGTACAGGCGATTGGAGATCACGCGTGTCCGACGGATGTTGAGGGTCTGCTGAGGGATGAGATTCTCACCCTCACCGTCCAGGTCGGGGTTCGTGCAGTCGATGTAGGACATTGACGCTCGCTCCGCGCTGGACGAGAGCAGCACCGGGATCTCCCCCCCGATCTCCATCGCATAACGAGACAGGAAGCGCGTGTCGCGGAAGTACAGCCCGGTACCGCCACCCGACAGGTTCCCCTCCTGCGTGGCATAGAGGAACATGTCGCCTTCCTTGGTTGCCAGCAACCGGGATGGGTCGTCGGGCAGAATGCTCTCGGGGCGTCGCTCGGCCAGGCGAGCAGCGGCATCGAGGTCGACCTCGAAGGTCTGACCGTCGGGGCCGATGGACAGAATCGGCGGCGATACGGCGTCGGGTCGCTTCGGCACGGCCACAGCCTAGGCGCACACGGGGCGCTTCTCCAACGAGCCCGGGAGTCGGAGGGGCGGCGCCATGCGGTCAGTTCCGCTCGACGACCGCGCCGGCGGTGTCGAAGGCCAGAATCCGCGCCTGCCAGCCGGCCGGCACCGCATCGCGCGCCATGCGCTCGGCCCTCCGGGTGTCCGGCTCGGGTACGAGAGCCGCCACACTCGGCCCGGCACCCGACAGAAAGGCCGCGATGCCCGCCCCACGCAGAGCCGCCACCAGCTCGCCCGTCGAAAGAGCCAGCTCGAATCGCCGGCCCTGATGCAGCCGGTCTTCGGTGGCTTCCATCAAGCGCTGCGTATCTCCCGACGCCAGGC
>JBKKBA010000153.1:0-5506 GCA_046714275.1 Actinomycetota bacterium | reverse complement strand
TCGAAGTTCCTGCTGAAGGAAGCCAAGGTGGCCGTGTCGCCGGGCGTGGGTTTTGGCCGCGCCGGGGACGGACACATTCGGTTCGCGCTGGTGGAAAACGAGCATCGCATCCGGCAAGCGACGCGCGGCATCAAGCGCGCGTTGGAGTTGTAAGCCGATGAGCGCCGATCCGATGAACGAGGGCAAGGGGACCGAGGCGCGGCGAGCGATCGCCGGGTTCGTGCTGGGCCTGGCTCTGGGCGCGCTGGTTGGTTTACTGGCAAAGCGCAAGCCGGAGCGGTAGCGAACCCCCCGTCGAAGGAGCCGAATGGGCCGCAAGGTCGCCGACCTGGATTTGAAATCGCTTGCCGAGCTTCCGGCCCGCTGCCGCGCGTGCGTGTTCTGGGAGCTGTCGCCGACCGAGCGCGCGTTTGCCATCGAGCACGATGCCGAATTCGAGAAGGAAGCTTGGTGCAGCGAGCTGTCCCTGGTGTGGGGCGCGCCGGGGAAAGTCGTCTACGTGGACGACCGCCTTGCCGGCTTCGCCTTGGCCGGACGGGTCGAATCTTTTCCGCGTGCGGGCTTCTTTCCGGCGAAGGTTTCAAAGGACGCTCTCTTCCTGGCGACCGTACACGTGATGCAGGAGTACCAGGGGCAGGGAATCGGCAAGCTGCTGGTGCAGAACATCGTGAAGTCCGCCAAGGAGCACGGCAAGCGCGCCGTCGAATGCTTCGCCGACAAGCAGTGGCAAGGCTACGACTGCATGATTCCCGCCGAGTTCGGTCACGCGATCGGCTTCAAGATCAAGCGCGACCACATCCGGTTCCCGTTGCTGCGCATCGACATCCGCTCGCTGGCCAAGCTTTCGGAATCGGTGGAGGCGGCGCTGGAGTCGTTCCTTGAATCGCTCAAAGTTCCCGAGGTCGCGCAGGGAACGGTGCCTGCGTAAAACCGAGCCGGGCGCAACTAGACCGGCATCGGGGGTTGGGTCAAGGTTCGCAGCGCGGCAAAGATCGCGTCGGCAACCCGGCCCTGAAAGGCGGGATCGGCCAGCATCCGCTCTTCGGCGGGATTGGTGATGTAGCAAGGCTCGACCTGAACGGCCGGCATGCGGGTTTCGCGAAGCACGCCCCACGTCTTCACATGCGTCCGGCCGTCGGTCAGGCCTAGTTCGACCAACGAGTCCTGAATCGACTCGGCAAGCTGCTTGCCGCCCTCGGATTGCCAGCGATCGTTGCCGAAGAAGTAGGTTGCAGAGCCGGAGGCGGTTTCGCCGGCGTCCAGCGCCCCGGCCGCGTGGATCGCGATGTACAGATCGGCGCTCAGCGTGTTCGCCAGGCTCCCGCGCTCGGCATCCGTCGGATTCGACGACTCGTCACGCGTGAGGAACACCGCGACTCCCGTTGCGGCAAGCGCACCCTCCAGCCGCCGGGCGATCGCAAAGGCAATGTCGGATTCGCGAACGCCCGCCGGCCCCGACAGGCCCGTGTCGGAGCCGCCGTGTCCGGGGTCCAGCACCACCGTCAGACCGGCCAGCGACGGAGGCAGCCGCCGCATCGCTTCGCGCTCGCGCAAAAGCGTGACCTGCGTATCGCCGCCGAACGACGGCATGCCGACCAGCGAGCGGACCGTCGCAGCGCCGACGATCCCGTCGTGCGGCAGACCGAAGTTTCGCTGGAAGTCCATCAGGGCGCGCACCGTCTGAGGCCCGAAGATCCCGTCGATGCGCCCGGAGTCGAAGCCCAGCCGCGAGAGGCGGTCCTGCAATTCGCGCACGTCGTCCCCGCGCATCTGCGGCGAGCGGATGTACACAACGCGATCGCCCAGCCGCCACGACGCCTCAACCAGCTCGCGCCACGACTCGGTGCCGACGATTCCGTCCACCATCAATCCGCGGTGTTGCTGAAACGCGCGGACCGCTTGGGTCGTGGAAGGCCCGTAGCGCGTTGCGGCTCGCTCGTCGTCGGCGATCGTCTCGCCCAGCGCCAGCAGACGTCGCTGAATATCGCGTACAGCCTCTCCCGCGTCGCCCTCCCGATAGATCATCGAAGCATTATCCGGGTTGCGCACCGGGCGACAAAATGAGAAGCGGGCCGCCGGGGCCCGCTTCCAGGTCTGTGGGGACCTCAGCCGACGAACTCGGAAAGCTCCGACAAAATCTGCTGTTTGCCGCGCGCGCCCACCACGCGGCGCTTTTCGACCCCGTCCACGAACAGAACCATCGATGGAATCGAAAGGATGCCGTAGCGGCGCGAGATCTCGGGGTTGGCATCGACGTCCAGCTTCGCGATCGTGAGCTTCCCCTGCTTTTCGTTGGCGATCTCTTCCAGGACGGGGGCGACCATGTGGCACGGGCCGCACCACTCGGCCCAAAAGTCGACCAGGACGGGGGTCCCGGACTTCAGGACCAACTCGTCGAAGTCTGAATCGGTCACGGTGACGGTCGGTCCGGCCACGGCTCTCTCCTCCATCAATCGGGCATCAGATATCTGCGGGAATCAGTGCCGGCATTCTAACCGGCGCTTCGTCGAACGATCTTCCGATCCGGGCTATTCCCGCGAGCGCCTAGATGGGCGTGCCGTGTGCCTCGATCCGCTCCAGGTCAAGCTCGACACCCAACCCAGGCGCCTGCGGCAGGCTAACCCAGCCGTCGGCATCGATCTGGATGGGCTCGGTGAGCATGGCGTCGCGTCCCTCCGGCACCCAACCCGGCGGATCGTATGGGTACTCCAGATACGAGCCATGGGTCGCGGCCAGCACGTGCAAGTTCCCGGCAAGGCCCAAGCCGTTCGACCATGTGTGCGGCGCGAAGCCCAGTCCCGCATTCCGGGCCATGATCGCGATTTCCATGGCGCCGGTGATGCCGCCGGTGAACATCGCGTCGGGCTGAACGATGTCCAGTGACCGTCGCTCGATGTGTTCGCGCAGCGCCCACACGTCGCCGCACAGTTCGCCGCCGGCGATCGGCGTGGTCGTCTGGTCGCGCAACCGCCGGTAGCCCTCGAAGTCGAACTGATCCAGCGGCTCCTCCAGCCACGCCACGTCGAACTCCTGGTAGGCGCGGGCCGTGGCCAGCGCGCGCTTAAACGTCCAGCGGGGGCTGGTGGGGTCGAAGACGTCCACGCGCCACCCTTGGTTGGCGTCGGCGGCGATCACCAGCGCGTCCCCGGCAGCCTCGCGCACCGTTCGCACCTCGGCGACGTCCTCGGCCATCGTCGCGTGCCGCGGCCGCAGCTTGATTGCGGTGAAACCCTTCTCCATGGCGGCCAGCGCGTCGTCGGCGCGCTGCTTTGGCTCGCGAAGCTCACCGAACGAGGCGTACGCCGGAACGCGGTCGCGAGTTCCACCCAGGAACCGGTACAGCGGCATGCCGGCAGCCTTGGCGGCGATGTCGTAGAGCGCGGTCTCGATGAACCACACGCGCACGCCAAGAACCCGCACCGCGGTCTCGATGATGGGGCGGAAGTCGGCGACGCGCGTCGGGTCGCGCCCGATCAAGAAGGCTCGCAGCAAGTTGACCGGCCCGCGCGCTTCGTCGGCGAAGGCGATGAAGCCGGCGTAGCCCTCAAGCCCCTCGTCGGTCACCACCCGGTAGACGACACAACTGTTGTTCGGGTTGGCCAGTCCCGGCACCCACGACGGCGAGAACGGCGCCGGCAACGGGAACTGGCAGATCCAAGCATCGATGCGGTCGATCTTCATGCGTCACCTCCGTCAAGCGGACGCTCATCCTTGCACGTCGGGTGTCCCCACGGCCAGATCGCGGCCGGGTCCGCGCGCCGCTAGGATTCGGGTATGCCCCGCTATCTTCGCTGGACCGCCGCCGTCACGACCGGAATTATCTTGCAGTTCGCCTTCTTCATCGCCGTCGGCGCCGTCGCGGTCGGCACCGGCAACAAACGGCTGACCGGCGCCGTCGGGCTGCTGGTCACCCTGGGATCGACGCTGGTTCCAACGATCGTGGCGCTGGCCATCAACGATTGGCTGCGCGAACGCTACGGCCCAACGCCCAAAGCCGTCCGCACCGCGGCAAGCCCTGCGGCGCCCGTCCCGCCCCAATCCGAACGGGCCCCGCTCGGCTCCTAATCTGACGTCGGCCCACGACCGTCATGAGCATCCAGATTGTGCCGATCACCGAGGAGCACGCGGAGGGCTTTCACGCGTGTCTCGATGCGGTGGCACGCGAGAAGATGTTTCTTGCGCAGGTCGAGGCGATGCCGCTGGAGCGTGTTCGCGCGTTCGTTCGGGAGAACGTCACGACCGGCGTCGCCCAGTTCGTCGCGCTAGACCGAGACACCGTCGTAGGATGGTGCGACATCCTTGCCGAGCGGGCGCCGGCGCTTGCGCATCGCGGCTCCCTGGGGATGGGTGTCTTGGCAACGCACCGCGGCGGCGGGATCGGGCGCGATCTTCTGGCGGCGACCATCAAGCAGGCGCGCGCGAACGGCATCACGAGGATCGAACTTGAAGTGCGGGCGGACAACGAGCGCGCGATCAAGCTCTACGAGCGAATGGGGTTCATGCTCGAGGCACGCAAGCTGAACGGTATGAGGTTCGACGGTGTGTACTACGACTCATTGCAAATGAGCCTGATGCAGGCCCGGTGAGGGTTCGCCGGTGCCGACCGTTCCCCTGTATGAAAATAGTTGGCGTGGTCCGGGGGTCATACAAGGGACCGCCATCGGCATGGCGGGGTCGGAATATTGCGACAGGCGCTAATGAGCGTTGGCTTCTAGCCAGCGTTCGGCGTCGATGGCGGCGGCGCATCCGGTTCCGGCGGCCGTGACGGCTTGGCGGTAGATGTGGTCTACGACGTCGCCGCAGGCGAACACGCCGTCCACACTGGTGGCCGTGCGCGGATGCTGCACGGTGATGTATCCGGCTTCGTTTAGGTCGAGCTGGTCCTTGAAGAGTTGCGTGGTGGGGTCGTGGCCGATGGCGACGAATAGGCCGCCTGTTTCGATCTGGCTGGTTTCGCCGGTCTTGAGATCCTTCAGCGCAAGGGTCGCGACCTTCGAGCCGTCACCCCGCACCTCTTCGACCGCGGTGTTCCAGATGAAGTCGATCTTGTCGTTGGCGTGTGCCCGCTCTTGCATGATCTTCGAAGCTCGCAAGGAGTCGCGGCGGTGGATGATCGTGACCTTCGTGGCGAAGCGCGTCAGGAACATGGCCTCGTCGATCGCGCTGTCGCCTCCGCCGACGACGACCAGCGGAACGCCGCGGAAGAAGAAGCCGTCGCAGGTGGCGCAGGTGGACACGCCCCGCCCCAGGTAGTCACGCTCACCCGGCACGCCCAGCATCCGCGCCGTCGCGCCCGTCGAGACGATGACGGTGCTCGCTTCGTAGATCGCGTCGCCGGCCTCGACGACGAAGGGCCGGACCGAAAAATCGACGCGGGTGGCATCGGTGGTGATGAACTTGGCGCCGAAGCGCTCGGCCTGGGCTCGGAACTGGTCCATCAGTTGAGGCCCCATGATGCCGTCGGGGAATCCGGGGTAGTTCTCGACCTCCGTCGTCAGCATGAGCT
>JBKKBA010000152.1:0-2941 GCA_046714275.1 Actinomycetota bacterium | reverse complement strand
GCCGTGGCCCAGGTTGAAGATGTGCCGGTCCCCGCCTCCCCTGCGCAGCACGTCCGCAGTGCGCTGCTCCAGCAAGTGGGCGCTTCCCAGAAGGGAAGCCGGATCCAGATTTCCCTGCAGAGTCTTCTGCGGCCCGATGATGGAGCGGGCGCGATCCAAAGGTGTGCGCCAGTCAACGCCTACAACCTCGCAATCGGGCTCTGCCATCAAATCCAGCACGGAGCCGGTGCCGGTCCCGAAGTGGATGCGCGGAACCGCGAAGCCGGCAAGAGACTGGAAGACGCGTTTCGTGTAAGGCAGGACGAACTCCGCGACATCGGCGGCGCCCAGGACGCCAATCCAAGAGTCAAAGAGCTGAACCGCCTCGACCCCTGCGTCGATCTGCTCCCGAAGGTAGTCGCACACCAGGGTCGTCAGACGATCCATCAAGACATGCCAGGCTTCGGGCCGGGCGAACATGAACTGCCGCGTCAAGCTGAACTCCCGGGACGCCTTTCCTTCGACCAAGTAGCACGCAAGCGTGAAGGGCGCACCCGAGAACCCGATCAGGGGCACGCGTCCTTCCAACTCCTTGCGAACAAGCCGAATGGCTTCCATCACGGTGGGCACGGCGTCGGCCACGGGAATATGCGCAAGGTCGTCGACTTGTGCGCGCGAGCGGATCGGCCGCTCGACGACGGGCCCGATGTTCTCGACGATCTGGAAGTCCACGGCCAGGGCGCGAAGGGGAAGCATGATGTCGGCGAACATGATCGCCGCATCGACGTCAAGCTCCGCCAGCGGCATCAGTGTGACCTCGGCCATCAGGTCCGGCTGAGCGATGATCTCCAGGAAACCGTAGCGTGAGCGAAGCGCACGATACGCGGGCAAAGAGCGGCCCGCCTGACGCATCATCCAAATCGGGGTTGTGTCGGTGGGCTCGCCGCGACACGCCTTCAGAAATCGCGACGACTGCGTTGTGGCGGCTTCCGCGCTCGTCATGCGGACGACGCTACCAACGCTCACCGTGTGTGCGCTCGTTCACGACAGGTCGTCGGAATGTCGCCGGGCTTTACGACAGTCCGTGCGAATCCAGGAGGATGGTAACCGGACCCCAGTTGACGATGGCGACGTCCATGTCGGCTCCGAAGATTCCTTCATGGACTTCCAGGCCGGCCTCGCAAAGGGATGCGCAGAAGGCTTGATAGAGCGGCTGGGCGGCTTCGCTAGGTGCCGCCTCGATGTAGGAGGGGCGGTTGCCGCGGCGGGCATCCCCGAAGAGTGTGAACTGACTGACGGCCAGGACGGTGCCACCGTGGTCAACCACCGACCGGTTCATCACTCCGGCTTCGTCGGGGAAGATCCGCAGCTTCGCGACCTTGCGCGCCATCCAATCGGCCTGGACTGCCGTGTCGCTCACCGACACGCCCAAGAGCACCAACAAGCCTTCCCTGATGGACGACACAAGCTGCCCTTCCACAGTGACCGATGCGCTGCGAACGCGCTGGACGACCGCTCGCATCGAAGGCAGTCAGCTCTTGCCGTGGCCGCGTCCGGGGATGACGCGGAAGGCGTCGAACACGCCGTCCACGCGCTTGGCCGCAGCCAGGATGTGATCCAGGTGGCTGGTGTCACCCAGCTCGACGGTGAAACGAAGCACGGCCGTGCGAGTCTTGGAGCTGGTGTTCGACGACGTCGAAGTGATGTTCACGCCCAGGTCACTGATCGCGATCGTGATGTCGCGCAGCAGCTTCGTCCGGTCCAGCGCCTCCACTTGGAGCGTGACGGGAAACGGCATCCCCGTTGTCGCGGACCAGCCGACCTCCAGCAGGCGTTCGGCCTCGGTCGCCAGCGCCTTGCCGTTCGGGCAGTCGCCGCGATGCACCGACACCCCGCGGCCGCGGGTAATGAAGCCGATGATCTTGTCTCCCGGCACCGGTGTGCAGCAGCGCGCAAGACGCACCAGCACGTCGTCCAACCCGGGCACGACCACGCCGTGCTGGGCCGGCGGGCGCATCCGAACCGGCCGCAGCTCCGTGGCGGTCAGCGGCTCGTCTTCGTCGGTCAGCTCGTGGCGGAGTCGCTCAATGACATGCTGCGGCGAGGCCTGTCCCTCGCCGATGTGGGCCAGGAGCGTTTCGATCGTCGGCAGCCCCAGGCTGTTCGCAATCCCGGAAAGCTCGGGTGACTGAAGCGTGTCCTTCACCGGAAGACCCGCCTTGCGCAGCGCACGAGTCAGATCTTCGCGGCCCTTCTCGATCGCATCCACGCGGCGTTCGCGGGTAAACCACTGCTTGATCTTGTTGCGCGCCCGCGGCGTGCGCACCAGGGACAGCCAGTCTTGGTGCGGGGCCGCCGCAGGCGCCTTGGAGGTCACGACTTCGATCGTGTCGCCCGATTCCATCTGGTAGTCCAGCGGAACCAAACGGCCGTTCACTTTGGCTCCGACGGTGCGATGGCCGACTTCGGTGTGAATGGAGTATGCAAAGTCGATCGGCGTCGCCCCCCGCGGGAAGGGCAAGACGTCGCCCTTGGGCGTGAAGACGAACACCTCGTCTTGGTACAGGTCGATGCGAAGGGATTCCATGAATTCGGCCGGATCCGACAGGTCGCGCTGCCAGTCCAGCATCTGACGCAACCACGCGAAGTCGGAATCGGTGCCCCCGCTCTTTCCGGCGCTCTTGCCCGACGCCTTGTACTTCCAGTGCGCCGCGATCCCGTACTCCGCCATGTGATGCATGGCTTCCGAACGAATCTGGATCTCCAGCGGCTTGCCTTCGGGGCCGACGACGGCGGTATGTAGTGACTGGTACATGTTGAACTTGGGCATCGCGATGTAGTCCTTGAACCGCCCGGGCACCGGCTTCCACAGTCCGTGGATCACGCCCAGCGCCCCGTAGCAGTCTCGCTCGGACTCGACCAGCACCCGCACGCCGACCAGGTCGAAGATCTCACCAAACTC
>JBKKBA010000151.1:0-2710 GCA_046714275.1 Actinomycetota bacterium | reverse complement strand
GCACAGTTGTACACGACGTTCGGGTAACCGACCGGCGTCGATATGGTCGGAGGTCCGGCGAAGATCGTCTGGTGGTCGGCCTGGTCGCACACGCCAACGGCGGTCTCCCACGTCATGCCTCCGTCGTCCGACCACGAGGTCTGCTGGCAGGGCGGCAGGACATCGTTCGCGAAGACCCGTCCCGTGCGCTCGTCCACATAAAGGTAGGGATCCCCGAATAGGCGCTGCGACGAAAGGAGCAGCTTCGCTGAGGCGAGAGCCACTTTCGGTGAGACGTCGGTCCAGGTGATGCCCCGGTCGGCGGAGCGGCGCACGTCTGCGCCGAGGTACCCGTGCACGTACATCGCGCCGTCGGGATCGAATCCAAACGTCGGCTCGATCGACGTCGTGCCGGTCGAGAAGATACGGGGACTGGGGACGGGAACGTCGCCCGGATCGGCGAGCCGTGCGCCGCTGCGGTGGGCAACCGCCGGACCACCGGCGCCCGTCGTTCCCGCCTCAGCCCCCGAGGCGCCATGCGCCAGAACCATCGACGCGGCTACGGCACAGACCGCCATGAAAGCGAGCTGGTTTCGGCTCCGGCGCTCGTTCATTCGAGGCTTCCGATGGTCGTGTCCAGCGTCATCTCGCCCGGCAGCCCGATGTAATTGACGATATCGACCCGCAGGTCCGTGCAGTGAGATGCCTCGGGAATGAATGCGATTTCACTGCCAACGAGGTTTGGGCTCTTAGCACTTGACGCTACGAGCTGTCCAGCGGCATCGTAGACATAGAGGTCGTAGTCGCTTGGAGGATTGTCCCAGCCAAGTGTGACCCGGACGTCTGCCGACTGCGCGAATGGCTTCGTGGGCGACCCCGACACGTCGATGCGGTACTGGAAACGCACAACCGAGTAGTCCTCGTACCCTCCGCTGGTTTCATGATCGAGCCAACTCGGCATGAACGCGGGCGTGACATCCTCGTGCGCACCCGCCAAACCCGCGTTGGCGTACTCGGGGCTCGGATGGCATGGCGCGGTGGGATCCGATGCCTCGACTGCAGACGGCAGCGCCACGGCGACCATCGCAGCAACGATCATGAAGCTGAGCTTGAGCATGGCTTCCCTCCTTCGACGCCCTCATTCATGCTCGCCGTCGGCTGTCGGCGGTAGGGGGAGAACCCTGGAACCGATCCCGGGAAAAGCCCCTCTTGTGTCGGGCAGGCGGCTGGATGACACTGTGACCATGCCGGAGAGGCGCGGGGACCGCGCGAAATTGGGGAACCGCGCCAAATCGAGCGGCAAGACGCCGGGTGCGGCGGCCATCGTTCGGATCATGGTCGTTGACGATCACCCGCTGTGGCGACAGACGATGCAGCAGGTCTTCGAAGAGTCCGAAAGCATCGAAGTCGTCGCCGAGGCCTCGAATGGACGCGAAGCGATCGATGCGGTCGGCGTTGCCCGTCCCGACGTCGTGCTCATGGACATCGACATGCCCGGGCTCGACGGTATCTTGGCGACGCGTGAACTGTCGGAGGCGCATCCGCGGGCCAAAGTGCTCGTGCTCTCCGCATCGGATGCCCGCGCGGACGTCATCGGTGCGCTGTCGGCAGGAGCGTCCGGCTACCTGCTCAAGACGACGAGCGCGAACGCGATTCGCGACGGAGTCGCGCGCGTAGCGAGCGGAGAGGTGGTGCTACCCCCGACGCTCGCCGTGCATTTGGTCGAATCGCTGCGTCGTCCCCCGGATCCGGCCGCACCGTCCGATCCGATCGATGCGCTGACCGAACGGGAACGCGACGTGCTCGCGCTCATGGCGGAAGGCCATTCGAATCCCGCGATCTGCGAGCGGATCCACCTGAGCCCGAAGACGGTCGAGGGATACATCGCGAACATCTTCACCAAGCTGGAACTGGAGCCGGCTCGTGGTCAGAACCGCCGCGTCCTCGCCGTCCTGCGGTTCGTCGAATCGCAAGCGCGCAGAACGCAATCGTGAGTCGGACTGCGGTCGCTGCCGGCGGGAGCTGAACATCCGCGCCGAGGACGACCGGACTATGCGGTCTTCGCCTTCGATCGCCCCTTCGACCTCGCCGCCTTGCGGGGCCCGTCAACCCTGGATGCGCTTTCGAATGCGATCACCGGCTTCATTCCGAGACCGTGCGCGAGCCGGCTCACCATGTCGAGCGTGGGGCTCATCGCTCCGCTTTCGATCCGAGAGATCACCGCTTGACCGGTGCCCACTTTCTTAGCGAGGGCAGCTTGGGAGAGGCCGGCCTCACGGCGGACGCACCAACGCGCGCGCAGCCTCGCGTGTCGCGTCTGCATCCTTGTACGCGTGCCGCCATTCTGGGTCGGTCATCACGTACTTTTCGACAAACCCCTTGAGTTCCATCGGCCCCGGCCCGACGCTCCGCGCCAGCCTATTCGTGTGCACGCGGCATGCATCTACGTTCCCGGCCGCCGCGATCACAAGCCAGTCTCCGCACGTAGCGGGCCGAGACGGCTCATGTTCCGTTGGGAACATCCGCATAGAAGTGGGCGGCTGGCTCCGATCCCTCCGTCGCGGTGTAGTGCCAATAGAGATTTGTGTGCCACCTCCCTGCGACCCCTTGCGCGTGGGGGACACATCCTAAAAGCGATAGGTGGCGACAGGACGAGTTGCACACCCGGTTGATGCACTCGATGTATACAACGTAGCCCCCACTGTAGTCCTGCCGGATTCCGGCACTGTAG
>JBKKBA010000150.1:0-3165 GCA_046714275.1 Actinomycetota bacterium | reverse complement strand
CCATCGACGTCATCGTGCGCCGGGGACCGCTGGCCGTCGTGCAGGCCATCGACGCCGAGGCGGCCGGTGCCTACTACTAGCGTCTTCCGTGTCTTCACTCATGTGTCCGAAGCGCGAGCGGAGACATTCGGCCATCCCCTTTATTCACCCATCAGCCGCCAAGGACAGGGCCGGATCGACAACCCCGACCTGTACGCGGTTGTCTACGCCAGCTCATCCCCCGCTGGTGCCATCGCGGAAGCATTTGGGCGACACCGTCCTTGGCTGGATGCCATGTTCTCCCCCGCAGCCGGAATTACCCGCGCTCTGGCAGAGTTCAAGATCGATTCCGACAACGTGTTGAATCTGGACGACGCCCACACGCTTGCTGCGTGGTCGCTCCGCCCATCCTCCGTCATCACCCGGCATCGATCCGTTACACAGGCGTGGGCCGCCGAGCTTTACGCGGAAGCACGATGGACCGGAGTCTCGTGGTGGTCCTACTACGAAGCTCAGTGGGCGGCGCTTGGCATCTGGAATGCCGCCGCGCTCAAACTCAAGGGCGCACCCGCCCCGCTGAACCGAAGGCACCCCGCGGTTCAAGAGGCCTCCGAAAAGCTGAATGCCCTGTGGGCCGATGAAGTTATCTAGGGGTGTGATCCGCGGACGGCGGAGGCTTTACGGGGTTGGTTGCGTTTCGCGGGGGCCCGAGCCGGCGGAGCGGGCGGCGCGGTTCAACGCGTTGAGGAAGGCCCGCGCGCTGGCCTCGACGATGTCGGTCGAGATGCCGCGCCCGGTGAACCGGTCCCCCTCAATCTGAAGCTGCACGCTCACGTCACCCAGCGCCTCGGCGCCGGCGTCAATCGCGGCGATGTTGAAGCTGACCAGTTGGGCATCGACCCCGGTGGCGCGCACGACGGCGCCGAACACGGCATCGACCATCCCGTCACCCATGGCGCTCTCGGTAACGGTCTGGCCTTCCCTTTGGATCTTGATGGTCGCCGTCGGCGCGAGGTGCGTTCCGCCGGCTACCTGCAACGACTCCAGCGTGAACGTCTCTTCGACGGCCTGGAACTCGTCGGCCACGATCGCCTCAAGGTCCTTGTCGGTGATCTGGATCTTGCGGTCCGCCAGCTCCTTGAAGCGGGCGAAGGCACGAGCCAAGGATTCCTTGTCCAGGTTGAAACCCATCTCTTGCAGCGTCTTGCCGAACGCGTGCCGCCCCGAGTGCTTGCCCAGCACGATCTTGCCGCCTTCGACGCCGATGTCTTCGGCGCTCATGATCTCGTAGGTCAAGCGGTCTTGCATGACGCCGTGCTGATGGATCCCGCTCTCGTGCGAGAACGCGTTCTCGCCCACCACGGCCTTGTTGCGCTGGATCATGTAGCCGGTCAGCAACGAAACCAGGCGGGACGTGCGCGCCAGCTCGCGCGTGTTGATGCCGCAGTCAACGCCAAGAAGATCGCGCCGCGTCTTCAAGGCCATCACGACCTCTTCGATGGAGCAGTTGCCGGCTCGTTCCCCGATCCCGTTGATCGCGCCTTCCACCTGACGAGCGCCGTTTCGAACCGCTTCCAGAGAGTTCGCAACAGCCAGGCCCAGATCGTTGTGACAGTGAACCGAAACGACGACCTTTCCATTCTGCAGGCCCGGCACGTTTTCGAAGCAAGCCTTGATCATCTCGCCGAAGTCGTAGGGGATCGCGTAGCCGACGGTGTCGGGAATGTTGACCGTCGTCGCGCCGGCTTCGATCACCGCCTGCAAGCACTGAAAGAGGAACTCCGGCTCGGTGCGCGTCGCGTCTTGCGGGCTGAACTCGATGTCGTCGCAGTAGCCCTTTGCTCGCTGCACGCCGGCCACGGCTTGCGCGATGATCTCATCCTCCGTGGCGTTCAGCATGTACTTGCGGTGGATGTCCGATGTAGACAGGAAGACATGGATGCGGGGCTTCGCGGCGTGCCGGGTCGCCTCCCACGCGCGGTCGATGTCCATGTCGGCAGCCCGAGCCAAAGCCGCGATGGTCGGTCCCTTCACCGTCTCTGCGATCGCCTTGACGGACTCGAAGTCGCCCGGAGAGGTCTGCGGGAACCCGGCCTCGATGACGTCCACGCCCAGCCGCGCCAGTTGCTCGGCAATCTCAAGCTTCTCTTTGACGTTCAGGTTGATCCCGGGCGACTGCTCGCCATCCCGAAGCGTCGTATCGAAGATCACTACGCGGTCCATAGCCTGATCACCCCTGTGCCCTGCCGGCGCCGATACCCAAAGATTAGACGATCTACGCCCCATGCTGTGCGCGGACTGATCCTGCCGGCGGTCGCGGATCGGCCCGCTATAGTTTGCCCATGGACCCGAACGGTGACTCACTCCGCGCGGCACACAAGCGGCGCGAGCACGCCTGGCAGCGCCTGCGCGAGTGGAAGCAGCGGCAGCCGCCACGCAATCAGCCCCTCACAGAAGTTTTCTTGTGGGTCGACGAGGCTCTCGCTATCGCTCGTCGGGGAGAAGAGCTGCCGGGAGAATCCCTCGCAGAGAAGACGTTGCGGGTGGCGCACCTAAAGCGGGCGCTCGCAACCATCACTTCCCAGCCGTGACCGGCCTCGAAAGCGCGCTCAGGGGGCTAGTCCAGGACGACGACGGTGGCGCTTTTGGCGCCGGAACCCTGGGAGAGCTCGTCGAGTACGGCGGGGGGGATGGGCTGGTCTACGGTCAGGCACATGAGGGCCTCACCGCCGCGCTCCTGCCGGCCGACGCGCATGTCGGCGATGTTGATGCCCCGCTCGCCCAGGATCGTGCCGATGGCCCCGATCACACCGGGGCGATCGTCGTAGCGTAAGAAGCACATGACCGGGCCGGGCGGCATTTCGATATTGAAGTCGTAGACGCGAGTGATCCGCAGCTCATTGCGCGTGCCGACGACCGTGCCGGCGACGCCGACCCCGTCCTCGCCGCGAATCTCCAAGACATTCACGTAGTCACGCGCCACGGCGCTCTTGGTCTCGGCGACCTCGATGCCGCGATCGGCGGCCAGCAGCGGCGCGTTGACGAACGTGACGGGTTCGGTGACGACGGCCTGCAGCATGCCGCGCAGCGCCGACAGCGTCAGGACCTTGGTGTCGTAGTCGGCGATCTGACCGCTGAAGAGCATCCGCACTTGATGCGCGTGGCCGCCGGCGACATGGACAAAGA
>JBKKBA010000149.1:0-4422 GCA_046714275.1 Actinomycetota bacterium | reverse complement strand
ACGCTGGTTGTGCCGCGGATCGCCATCGTGCGCCGGGCCGGCGCCGCCTATGCGATCACGGTCGGCGAGCGCGACGGGGAAGTCGGTCTGCCGCGCCCAACGTGGTGGCCGCCGCCGTCCGTAGCGGGCCCGCCGGCCGTGCAGCCCGAGACCGACCCGGCCGCCTACGTCGAAGCCGTGCGTACCGCGCGCGACCGGATCCGCACCGGCGCGCTGGACAAGGTTGTGCTGGCGCGCAGCGTCGTGGTTCGCGCGCCGGGCGGCTTCGATGTTCGTGCGATCTGCGATCGCCTGCGGCGCGCCGACCCGAATTCCTACGTGTTTGCCGCATCCGGCATGGTCGGCGCCTCGCCCGAGCTGCTGGTCGCGCGCGAAGGTCGCACGGTACGGGCCGTCCCGCTGGCCGGTTCGGCGCGCCGCGGCGCGACGCCCGACGGCGATGCGGCTTCGGCTCGCGCACTTCTGGACAGCGCCAAGGATCGCGACGAGCACGCGTTCGTTGCCGACGCGGTTCGCGACGCTCTGGCGCCGGTCTGCCGGCACATCGATGCCGATGCGTCGCCGTCGCTGCTGGCCACCAGCCGCGTGTGGCACCTGGCGACCGGTGTTCGCGGCACGCTGCGCTCGCCGGCTCCCGGCGCGCTGGCGCTGGCCGCGCGGCTGCACCCCACGCCGGCCGTCTGCGGCACGCCACGCGACGCCGCGATACGCGCGATCCGCGAGCTGGAGCCGGTCGATCGCGGCTTGTACGCGGGGCTGGTCGGGTGGACCGACGCGCGCGGTGACGGCGAATGGGCGATCACGCTGCGCTGCGCGCAGGTAGACGGTGCGACGGCAAGGCTCTTCGCCGGGTCGGGCATTGTCGCGGCATCCGATCCCGAAGCCGAGCTTGCCGAGACCGGCACGAAGCTGGAAGTTCTTCTGGCCGCGCTCGGTGCTTAGCCGTTCTCCGACGGCTAACTCGCGCCCAGCGCGCGATCAACCGCATCGGCGACCATCGCGTGACGTTTCGTGTTGTCTCCGCGTGACGCGGGCACTTCCAGCACGGTAACGGCCCGGCTTCGCAGCGCGTCCTCCGCGGCCGCCGCTACATTGCCTGCGCGCTGAACCAGCCGATGCTCCGCGTCCGCCGCTCGCGCGATCGCTTCGATCTGCGCGGTGTGGGGCGTGGCGAACAGCGACTCGTGCTCGGGCAGCGTCGCCTGCGGCAGGAACTCGAAGATGCCGCCGCCGCCGTTGTTGACGACGACCAGCACGGCCGGCGGGGATTGCGGCACCAGCCATGCCAGCGACCCGGCGTCGTGCAGGAACGTCAGGTCTCCCATGAGCGCTACGACAGAAGAAGCGGGAGACGCAGCCGCAAGCCCTAGGACCGTGGAGACGAAGCCGTCGATCCCGCTGGCGCCGCGATTGCCGATCACGCGAATCCCGTCGCGCGGAGCCATGAACATGTCCAGATCCCGAACCGGCATGCTGGATCCGATCGCAAGGATGCCCCCCTCGGGCACGGCAAATGCGACGTCGCGAGCGATGCGTCCTTCGAACGGCTGCTCCCACTCGCCGATCAGCGTGTCGATGGCTTCGCGGGCACGCTCGTCGGCCAAGCGCCATGAATCGAGCCAAGGGGAGCCCTCGCGTGACGCAATCCGGCTCAGCAGGGCTCCGGCAAGCTGCTGCGGATCCGCGCGAACGATCCACGATGAACGGCGATCCGGATCGCTCCAGGCAAACGCATCCACGGTGATCACCCGTCCCGCGGATTCGAGGAAGGCGCGCGTCGCCCGAGTCGTCGGCGGTGCGCCGGCGTAGAGCACCACGTCGGGTGCGAAACGGCTCAGCAGGAACTGCGGCGCCGACAGTGCCGGGACGGTGCGCATCTGCGATTGCGGCTCGGCGATCAGCGGCCACGCGCAACGCGAAGCCAGAGCCACAAGCGCCGGCGCCGGCCGATCCAAGCCGCCGGCGACGATCACGCCGCGCTCGGTCGCATCCACCAGCGCGGCCAGCTCATCGACGGCGTCGTCGCCGGGCGCTGGCGCCAGCGGCGTCGTGCGCTCCCACGGCGACCCATCCAAGCGTCCGACGGAATCGGGGCCCAGATCGACCGCCGAACCCACCGGGTCCGTTGGGATCAAGGGCTCCCGGAACGGAACGTTTAGGTGCACCGGACCCGCCGGCGGCCCTGCTGCGGCGGCGGCGGCGCGCGAGCCGACCGAGCGCCACGTCCGCGCGGTCTCCGCTTCGACTGCGGGCAGCGGCGTTTCGAAGAACCACAGCGGTGCCGATCCATAAAGCCACGTTTGGTCGATCGTCTGGTTGGTGCCGGTCTGGCGCGCTTCGGGCGGCCGGTCGGCCGTTAGGACGATTAGGGGCGTTCGGGACCAGCGAGCCTCGACGACGGCCGGGTGATAGTTGACCGCGGCCGTCCCCGACGTGCAGATAAGCGTCGCCGGGACGCCCGATGCTTTCGCAAGGCCCATCGCAAAGTACCCCGCAGAGCGTTCGTCAAGGATCACGTGCACGCGCAGTCCGCCGTGCCGCGCCGCCGCCAGCGCAAGCGGAGCCGACCGAGAGCCCGGTGACACGCACACGTCGCGCACGCCGCCGCGCGCCAGCTCGTCGATCAGGAGCGACGCGCACGCAAAGGCCAGATCGCCGCCGTTCATGGGATGAGTGGCCAAGAGCCGGTCGCGCGCGTGATCACAAATGAAACGATCAGCAGCAGACCGAAGGTGGCGTGCAGCTTCGCGGTGCCCAGCAGCACTCGCACCATCGCAGGACCCTGGGCGTGGCCGGCGTCGCGCAGAGGGCGCACGGCCAGGGGCACCGACGCGAACACAATCAGCGACCACGGTGAGAAGGATTCGGTCGCAACGGCGCCCACCACGACCAGGTACGCACCGGCAAGGATCAACCGAAAAGCCCGACGGGCAGCGCCATCCCCAACGCGAACCGCCAGCGTCCGCTTTCCCGAAGCCGAATCGGTTGCGATGTCGCGGATGTTGTTCGCCATCAGAATCGCGACGGCAAGCAGCCCGATCGCCGCGCCCGCCCACCACGTAGCCTTCGGGATCGAAAGGCCGACAGAGTCGCTCTGCACGTAGACGGTTCCCGCCACGGCGACGGGACCAAAGAAGACGAACACGAACAGCTCTCCCAGCCCAAGTCCCGCGTAGGGCTTCGGCCCTCCGGAGTACAGGATGGCGGCGGCCAGCGCGGCGGCCCCCAGAAAAAGCAGCCGGAGGTCGGTCAGAACGGCAAGCGTCGCCCCGGCAACCGCCGCGACCGTGAACGCGATCGCCGCGGCCACAGCCACCGAGCGAGGAGTCGCCAGCCCCGATCCCACCAGCCGCACCGGCCCGACGCGCGCCGCGGTGTCCACGCCCTTCATCCCGTCGAAGTAGTCGTTGGCGTAGTTCACGCCGACCTGCAGCCCGACGGCCACGCACAGGGCCAGCGCGGCGTATTCCCAGTTGAGATCCGGGGCAATCGCCGTTCCGACCGCGACCGGCACGATCGACGCGCCCAGCGTCCGGGGCCGGGCGCCCGCCCACCACAGCGCGCCACGCGAACGGGTCGCTGCGCCGGTGGTCACGGCCTGCGGGGGAACTTGCCGAAGTCGGGGGTTCTTTTCTGCACGAAGGCGTCGCGTCCTTCCTGGGCTTCCTCGCTCATGTAGAAGAGCATCGTCGCGTCGCCGGCAAGCTGCTGAATGCCGGCCAGCCCGTCGGCGTCGGCGTTGAACCCGGCCTTCATCATGCGCAGCGCCAGCGGGCTCATCTCAAGGATGCGGCGGCACCACGCCAGCGTCGCGTCTTCCAGTTCGGCGACCGGCACGACCTTATTGACCAGCCCCCATTGGTAGGCGGTCTGCGCGTCGTACTGCTGGCACAGAAACCAGATCTCTTTGGCTCGCTTCAACCCGATCGTGCGAGCCAGCAGGCCGGCGCCGTAACCGGCGTCGAAGGATCCGACCTTCGGCCCCGTCTGCCCGAACCGCGCGTTGTCGGCGGCAATAGTTAGATCGCAGATCAGGTGAAGCACGTGGCCGCCGCCGATCGCATAGCCGGCGACCATCGCGATCACCGGTTTGGGCAGTCGCCGGATCTGCACCTGCAGGTCCAGCACGTTCAGCCGTCCAACGCCTTTGGCATCCAGGTACCCGTCGTCGCCGCGCACCCGCTGGTCCCCGCCGGAGCAGAACGCCTCCGAGCCTTCGCCGGTGAACACGATCACGCCGATCTCGGCGTCGTCGCGCGCGGCGTCGAACGCGCGCGCGAGTTCGAACAGTGTCTGCGGCCGGAACGCGTTGCGAACCTCGGGCCGGCAGATCGTGATCTTGGCGACACCCTCCGCCGTCTGGTACCGGATGTCGTCGTACTCTCCCGACCGAATCCAATCCATGATTAGTCACTCCTAGAG
>JBKKBA010000148.1:0-4356 GCA_046714275.1 Actinomycetota bacterium | reverse complement strand
TTTCCGATCAGCTTGATCGGGTTCCGGATCGCAGAATTCATGCCCGACCACTTCCGAAGCGGGCCGCCCTCGCTTCGGAGCCGAAGGCCGCGCCGTCTCTGCCGAACCTCGAGTTCTTCAACGGTCTCGGCGGCTTCGCTGAGGACGGACGGGAATATGTAACGATCCTCGGCTCGGGTCAGTCGACTCCGGTCCCCTGGATAAACATCGTCGCCAACCCCGCCTTCGGCTTTCAGGTGGCGACCGAAGGCGGGGGCACCACCTGGTCCGAGAACAGCCGCGAGAACCAACTCACCCCCTGGTCGAACGATCCGGTCACCGATCGTCCGGGGGAGGCGTTCTATGTGCACGACGACGACACTGGTACCCTGTGGGGCCCTACTGCCCTGCCCATCCGCGACGAGGCGGGCAACTACGTCGCCCGCCACGGGAGGGGCTACAGCCGCTTCGAGCATACGGCGCACGGAATTGCGCTTGATCTCCTGCAATTCGTGCCGCTCGACGATCCTATCAAGATCTCGCGTCTCAAGCTACACAACACGTCGCGCCGCACCCGGCACCTTTCGGTGACTGCCTATGCCGAATGGGTTCTAGGTCCATCGCGGACCGTTTCGGCTCCATTCGTGGCGACGGAAATTGATCCCGTGACCGGCGCGATGTTCGCGCGCAACGCGTGGAACGCGGCTTTCGGATCTCGGGTCGCCTTCGCCGATTTGAAAGGATATCAAACGGACTGGACGGGTGACCGGCGGGAGTTCGGTCAAACGGACTTGACGGGCGACCGGCGGGAGTTCATTGGCCGCAACGGTACGCTCGCGAGTCCCGCAGCGCTCGCCAGGGCGACGGCGCTCTCCAACACCGTCGGGGCAGGGCTTGATCCCTGCGGCGCGCTGCGCACGATCATCGAGCTTCCACCGCACGGCACCGTCGAAGTCGTGTTCTTCCTCGGGCAGGCTGCGAGCGCTGAAGACGCGCGGAGCTTGATCGCGTGCTATCGCGCGGCCAATCTCGACAACGTCCTGTTCGAGGTCAGCCGGTACTGGGAGGATGTGCTCGGCGCGGTGCAGGTGAAGACGCCCGACAGGTCCATGGACATCATGCTGAACGGCTGGCTCCTCTACCAGACTCTCGCCTGCCGTATCTGGGCCCGCTCTGCGTTCTATCAGGCGAGTGGTGCATACGGCTTCCGCGATCAGCTCCAGGATGGCATGGCGCTCGCCGCCTCTCGACCGGACATCACGCGCGAGCACTTACTCCGAGCAGCGGCGCGACAGTTCATTGAAGGCGATGTTCAGCACTGGTGGCTGCCGCACTCCGGGCAGGGCGTGCGCACACGAATTTCCGACGATCGCGTATGGCTCGCCTACGCCACTGCCCATTATATAGATGCGACCGGCGACGGCTCCGTCCTGGAGGAGGTGGTTCCCTTTTTGGAAGGCCCGAGGCTTACGGCGGGCGAGCAAGAGAGCTTCTTCCAGCCCACCGTTTCCGACGAAGTCGCCACGTTATTCGAGCACTGCGCGCGTGGGCTGGATCAAAGCCTCACGTTCGGCGTCCATGGTCTGCCGCTTTTCGGCACGGGCGACTGGAACGACGGCATGAATCGCGTCGGCGCCCGCGGCAAGGGCGAGAGCGTCTGGCTCGGGTGGTTCCTGCACGCCACGCTTACCGCCTTCGCTCAGCTCGCTGACGCGCGTGACGACAAGAGCCGCGGCGCCACATGGCGAGCTCAAGCCGCCGCCCTCCTGGGCTCGCTCGAGCGTGAGGCGTGGGACGGGGACTGGTATCGGCGTGGCTGGTATGACGACGGTACACCGCTCGGCTCGGCGGCAAGCAAGGTGTGCCGGATCGATTCGACTGCGCAATCCTGGGCAGTCATTTCGGGGGCGGGGAACAGCGAGCGCGTCACCCGCGCCATGGCGGCCGTCGAGCGCGAACTAATACGTCCCCAGGACGGACTGGCGTTACTCTTGACGCCGCCGTTCGACCAGACGCGGATCGATCCAGGCTACATAAAAGGATATCCGCCGGGAATTCGGGAGAACGGAG
Organism: Actinomycetota bacterium; assembly: GCA_046714275.1. GTDB lineage: Bacteria > Actinomycetota > AC-67 > AC-67 > AC-67 > JBKKBA01. The sequence continues at coordinate 2,307 of JBKKBA010000148.1, read as the reverse complement.
GTCAATATACGCACGCTGCTCTGTGGTCGGTGATGGCCCTAGCGAAACTGGGCCGAGGCGACGAGGCGGTGCGGCTATTCTCGCTCCTCAACCCCATCAACCACGTCCGGAGCCGAGCGGGTGTGCAGCGCTACAAAGTGGAGCCCTACGTCGTCGCCGCCGACGTCTATGCGAACTCGCGCCATGTCGGACGCGGCGGCTGGACTTGGTACACGGGCTCCGCGGGATGGATGCAGCGCGTGGGCATTGAGAGCATCCTCGGGCTGCGCGTGCAGGGTGAGGTTCTGCATCTGGACCCGTGCATTCCGAAGGTTTGGCCGAGCTTCGAGATGATGGTCCGGTACCGCTCGGCACGATACCAGATCCTGGTCGAAAACCCCGGCGGCGTTGGTCGAGGCATTGCCTCGGCCCAGCTAGACGACACAGTGATCGCGGAACGGCCGTTGCGTGTGCCACTGGCAGACGACGGCCTCACACATCATCTGTGGGTTCGGCTGGGGTGATCGGGGAGAGGCGGGGAAGATCCTGCCGGGGCCCCGAGGGCCTCCGCATGTACTTTTCTCTTGCACGAGCAAGAGTGCGCGGGTCGCATCAGGTGCGCTCCGGTTCCTAAATCTTTCCCACCAAATCAATATGAACATGGAAACAAGCGAACCTCTTGGACGTTAAAGAGTCTCCACACATTTCTCCTTGTTCACCAGAGGGAGGAAAAAATGCGTCCCCTCGTCGAACCTCCGCCCTCGTTGCGCTGTACATGCGGGGGCGAGCTGCGGCTTAGGTTGATCGAGGCGGTTGACCACGCCCGCAGAAAACAGAGAGAAATATTCGTCTGCACAGACTGTAGCCGGGAGCGAACAGTTCTCGCCGACCAGAGCCCGTATGTGTCACCCACTATATTTGGCATCCAAACCCGCCAAATCGCTACTAAGTAGTAGCTGCTTGACCAAAGCGGACGGAATGGATGTTTGTCGGCTCCTCGCTGACTGCGGATGCAGTGATCGTCACCGTGGCACCCTTAGGTCCACTCGTTTTGTGGACCGTAGCGTGGAGTTGGACGCTCCGAGCAGCCTCGTAACCCGCAACCCACAGTACGCCGTGACGCTGTCGAGTGGGGTGTGCCCCTCACCGAGCGTCGCGAGGTCCGCTTATGGCACTTAGCTGACCTCAAAGTGCTCCGCGCATTCGTCCGCTTTTGACCCAAAGCGGATTTCTGGCACTTAGGCCAGAGCGGCCCTCAACTTTTGCGAGCAAGTGTGACGATTTAGCGCGCTACGCTTGTAATAACCTCAGTCAATACCCATATGTTGTCACTAGCGCACCAGACCCGAGGCGCTGACGGTAGAGACTGCCCCGTGCCAATTACGTGCACGCCCCCTTTCCGAAAATCTCAGCAGTCGAGCGCTCTCAGAGCCTCAGGATTCGCGGCTCCAGCGATGCGAAACATCGTCTGCGTGCGATGTAACCCCCAGAGGCACTGTCATGGCCACCACCTTCAATCCCCAAGCTGCCGCCGACCACGCCCGGAACGCCTACCGCAGCGTTACCGCCCAACTCGGTGTTTTAGCTCTCGACACCGCCATTCCGGAGGCCATGGTTGCCGCGAAGACCATGGGCCAGACGCGCGAGGCCTATGACCGCTCTAAGGATGCTCTCGAAGCATCAATAGCGACTTTTGAAAGATCCTTTGATGCGGCGGGGTGGGGCGCTGCGGCGTTCAACCATAAAATCATCGACATCGCCCGCCGCAACCTGAATTCCGGCGTCGACCTGGCCAACAGCTTGGCGGGCGCTAAGAACCTCGCCGAGATCGTGGAATTGCAGGCGGCCTATTGGCGCAAGCAGTTCAGCGCATTGACGGCTCCAGCCGAGGAAGTGCCCGCGCTTTCGACCAAAGGTGGTGGCCGACGCTGGCAAGCCGCTCAAGGGTCGATCTGATGAACACCATGGATGAGCCCCGCGCACTGAACGGCTTGCGCCGCGATGGAACATGCCAGGGGCCAGTCGTCCTGATTTAGGACCAGCGCAATTTAGGAGTACCGCAATGACCATTCCCCATTACGTCAATGAAGACCAAACGGATATTCGGGCGATCAAGCCGGGGTGGTATGGGCTGGAGAGCAACGGCAAGCTCTCATCCGGGCCGTTTCCATACCAGGAAAAATGCCTCACCGGAATCACTCAGCCGAGGAGCAATTCTGGAGCATCGCCCTGGCGGCACGCGACCCACAATCCTGAAGTTGTCGCCAACAATGCGCGCGACAAGAAAGCGGCCATGGATTACTTGGCTCACGCGCAAGCTGCTATGGA
>JBKKBA010000147.1:0-2725 GCA_046714275.1 Actinomycetota bacterium | reverse complement strand
TCCACTCTGTGCCCCACCACCCACACGATGCCGCCCGGCGCGGCAACCACCGGAGTGGCGGCCCGCTCCGATCGCGGCACCTTTTGATCGGTGAAGTAATCGCCCAGCTTCTTCGCGCCCTTCATTCCAAGCGGACGGAACCGATCCCCCGGCTTGGGCCGGCGCACCACCAGCGGTCCCCCGGCTGCAGCGGCGTCCACCGCGCACGCGTCGATCCCGTCGGGCAAGGGCGAAGGGCGGGATCTGGTCACCACGGCGCGAAGGCGAGCCCCCCAGCCGGGCAACTGCGTCGTGCCCGGGACCTCCAGCGGAACCGTCTCCATCCGGGCCGGCGAGGAAGGAGCCGGCCCAAGGACGAGAAAACCATACTCAAGGCGCGCGTTCAAACCCCCTGGGAGAAAAAGTTGGTCGCCGGTGGCCCCTTCCAGGGCCAAACGGCGAACTCGCTCGGTCTGATCGGCGTCCAGCCGGGCGATCCGGCGAAGGACCCGGCGCTGGATCGCGGGGTGAAGCGCCCGGAGGGCATCGGCCTCCAGCCGCAAGGATCCGGCGGCGGCCGTCGGCTCGATCGCGCCGGCGGCCATCGAATCCAGCAGGTCGTCCTCGTCCCGAAGCACGTCCGCCGTTCGAGCCAAAGACGCGGCGATCCGGCCGTTATAGGAGGCGGCGATCATCGGCAGGAGGTCGGCCCTCACCGCATTTCGAAGATAGGCGGGGTCGTCGTTGGTGGGATCGCGGCGGGGCGCCAGGCGAAGGGACCGGCAGAACGCGTGGGTCTCTTCTCGCGTCCGGTCGATCAGCGGCCGGATGTAGGGGCCGCGCACGGGAGGAATTCCCGACAGACCGCGGCTTCCCGCGCCGGTAACCATTCGCATCGCCACGGTTTCGGCCTGGTCGTCCTTGGTATGACCGGTCGCGATGCGCGACGCTCCGATCACCGAGGCGGTGTGCTCCAGAAAGGCAAGACGAGCGCGGCGCATTCCTTGCTCGGGAGAGTCACCGCGTCGCGGTGGGTCGTCGTTGACCCCAAGGTGGATGGCCAGCCGCATCTTGGCGGCCTGCCCGGCGACGAACGCCGCGTCCCGATCCGATCCGGGACGGACCCGATGATCGAAGTGCGCGACTTCCACCGCATAACCCAAACGATGCAGCACGTGCATCAAGGCCAGGGAGTCGGCACCACCCGATACGGCTACCAGGATCGGACCGGAGGCAAAGTCATCCATTCCGCGCCGCCGGATCGTTTCACGGACGGCGGCGCAGAACGCAGCGGGGGTCATGTCGCGACTTCGTCGAAGAGCGAGGGTTGCGGACGGACGCGCGACAGCCACGCCCCGGCATCGCGAAGCTCGCCGGGACTCGGCAGGTTCTCAGGACGCTCCCAAACCAGGTTGACGGCCTGCATGCCCCCCAACCGTTCCACGTCGTCGAAGAACGATTGCCCGACCGCGTACTGCTGATACTTCATGTCCAGAGCGATCAGCCGCTGCAGCGCGCGCTCGGCCGCTCCGGCTTCGGCGCGGCGGGCGTTCAGCGCTTCGCGCATGCGCGAGAACGACGGCAGCTCCTTCTCCGCGACGCCGTCCATCACAAAGTTTCCGTGTCCCTCGACGACGCTCATCAACGACTGCATCCGGTCGATCGCCTCGCGCTGCTCACCCGACAGAAACACCGAGACGATGTTCGCCTGCCGCCATTCGTCGGGACCGCCGGCCAGGATCTTGCGAAGGCGGCCGGCCAGCTCCTTCATCCGGTCCGCGTCGACGGTAACACCGGACAGATACTGCTCGACCAGACCGCTCACGTGCTCTTTCAGCCACGGAACGGCCAGGAACTGCGTGCGATGCGTGACCTCGTGCAGCGCGATCCACAGCCGGAAGTCGTGAGTGTCCAGGTTGCTCTGACGCTCGACGGCCACGATGTTCGGCCCGACGAAGTAGACGCGGCCGGGTTCGCCGGTGGCCAGCAGCAGGTCGTACTGCCCCAGCACCTTCTGCGAGATGTATCCCAGCAGCAGCCCCATCTGCAGGCCGACAACGGCGCCGCCCATCCGCCGCACGCCGGCTTTGGCGATACCAGATCCCATTCGTTCGCCCAGGCGTTCGCTGAGGGGGCGCATCATCGCGCGGATCGCGTCTAAGTTGGCGTCGATCCACCCGCCGCGGCTGAGCACCGATGCCGGGCCGGTCGGATACAGGGGCATCAGACCGGTGTAGTCGCGAACCAGCGCGTCGGCACGCTCAACGTGCTTCCGGAAGTCGGCGATGATCGCGGCCACATCTTGCCGGGCCACGGACACACCCGTCCCCGCCACGGCGCGGCCGACGCGGCCGGCCAGCGTCCAATCGACAAAATCGGAAGACGGCACGTGGGGAGATTATCCCCCGAGCGAGGGAAAGCGAATCGGACGCCTACTCCGCCGAGGAGCCGCGCGACGCACGACGGAACCCGGGTGCCTGGAACAGGTAACCGGCCAGAACGGCCAGCACGGTCATCCCGGCCAGCACGATCAGCCCGTACGAGGCGTAGTACGGGATCGGGGGGCCGGGCCGCGGCGCCACGCCACCCGCTGCCGTGGGGGACGGGGTCGGGGCCTGCGCGAACGCGGCAACTGCGGCAAGCGCGAGAAAAGCGGCGATCAGCAAGGCGACCGCCAGCGCACGAATGAACGAGCGTCGGGCTCTCAAGGCGGCGAAATGCTACCACACGGATGGTCGTTTTCTGC
>JBKKBA010000146.1:0-4513 GCA_046714275.1 Actinomycetota bacterium | reverse complement strand
TTCTGGCGTTCGCTCGCGGCGCCGCTCCCGAGGTGATCGCCGACGGCGAAACCGGATTCCTGGTGAACGAGCTGGACGAGATGGTCGCCGCGCTGGACCGCGTGGACCAGATCGATCCGGCAGCGTGCCGCGCCCATGTCGAGCGAAAGTTCGGCGCCGATTCGATGGTCGCCGGGTATGAAGCGATCTACGAACGCCTGATCGGCTGACGCACGTGAGCTACCAGTGGTGGATCTACGTTCATCTGGCGGGCGTGTTCGGGCTGCTGGCCTCGCACGGCGTGTCGATGGGTGTCGCGCTGCGCCTGCGCAAGGAGCGGGATCCCGCGCGCGTCGTAACGCTGCTTGAGCTTTCGTCGTTGTCCGTGAAACCTTTCTACGTGTCGTTGCTGGTGCTGCTGGCCGGCGGGATCGGGGCGACGACGGTCGCCAAGCTGTGGTCGGCTCCCTGGATTCACATGTCGATCGGCACCCTGGTTGCCGTTTCCGTTGCGATGCTCATCGTGGCTCGACCTTATTATCGGAAGGTGGCGTTCGTTGCCCGTGCGATGGCCGGGGGATCGCAAGCGGTCACGTCCCAAGAATTCGAGGCGGTTCTGCGTTCGTGGCGCGGAACTGCGGTGGTTGCGATGGGTGTCGTGGCGCTGGGCGGCATCCTGCACCTGATGCTCTTCAAACCGACGTGATCGTGCGTCGTCAGGACGGATAAATGGGTTACCGAACAATCGTGGTGGGCACCGACGGGTCCGACACCGCCATGCGCGCCGTGGACAAGGCCTCGGTTCTTGCCGCCAAAGTGGGCGGGCGGCTGATCCTGGTCAGCGCTTGCTCCGAGGGCGTGACGCGCGATGACGCTGCGGGGATCCTTGCGAGCGCGGCGGCGCGGGCCGGAAGCTTGGGGGCCGACGCGGAAACGCTTGTGCAGGAAGGGCCTGTGGATGAGGTGATCCTGGACGTGGCGGGCCGGCGACAGGCGGATCTGCTGGTGGTGGGCAACGTCGGCATGGGGAAGGCGAAGCGCTTTCGCTTGGGGCCGATTCCCGAACGGATTGCCGGCGAAGCGGCATGCGATGTTCTGATCGTGTTCACAAAGATCGAGCGGGTGTTGCCAAGCGATCCGATCTACAACCGGATCCTAGCCGGCACCGATGGCTCGGCCACGGCGAACGAGGCGGCGCGCAAGGCCTTTGATTTGGGCATGACGCTGGGCATCGGAGTGCTTCTGATCTACGTCGCCGGCGACCGGGTGGTGGGGTCGATCGTGCTGGAAGAGACGGTCAAAACCAAGCCGCGAGCGCTGGGCGTGAAGACCATGATCGTTGAGGGCGATCCTTCCCAGCAGATCTGCGACGTGGCCAAGGCCGAGGGAATCGGGTTGATCGTTGTCGGGAACCGTGGAATGAGCGGCGCGCGGCGCTACGTGTTGGGATCGGTTCCCAGCAAGGTTGCGCACGGCGCACCGACCGACGTGCTGATCGCCAAGACGGCCGGGCGCGTGGTCGGGGACTTGACGCCGGGCACGGGGGGCGTGGTGGATTCCGGGGGCCGCAAGCTTGCGGTGTACAAGGCCGAGGATGGAAGCCTGGTGGCCGTGTCGCCCCGGTGCACGCACATGGGATGCACCGTGGACTGGAACGCGTCGGCGCACGTGTGGGAGTGTCCGTGTCATGGGTCGCGGTATTCTCCGGACGGCCGGGTTGTCCGGGGTCCATCGGAAAAGGATTTGGAACCTGCGGAGATCGGGGAGCTTTAACAGGGTGCTGAAAAAGTAGTCCTCTCGATGCACAGCTCGGCTGGAGGCCATTCGTAAGCTGGGAGTTTGCGCGACCTCCGGATACCCCGGAGGCCTTTTTCAGCACCCTGTTAGGGGCTCGTCCTGGGAACCGCGCTTAATCTGGAGTAACGTCCGAGTCCCAACGGGGAAGGGAGCGCGTATGTGCCTTTCATGCGGCTGCGGGGAAGCCAACGCCGATCACGGTGACACTCGTCACATCACGCTGGCAAAGCTGAAGGAAGCCGCGGAAGCGGCGGAGATCAGTACCGAAGAAACGGCCAGGAATATCGTCGAGGCTTTGAAGAAGGCCTAAGGCGTTCGCGCGCGGGATCAGTCAGGAGGCCACGATGCCCGGAATCAAGTTCAAATCGCCGGAGGGCCGGCACTGGACGCTGAAGGAGCTGGTGCAAGGAAAGCCGCTGGGGCATCCCAGCCATGCGATGGTCATTCACTTTCCCGTGGCCTTCTACATCGGTGCGGTGGGCTTTGACGTGCTGTCGCGCGTGCGCGACTTCCCGCAGGCGCCGTGGGCCGCCACGTATCTGATCGTCGGCGCCGCCCTGACGTCCGTCTTCGCCGTCATCACCGGCTTGGTGGACTGGGCCGGCATGGTGAAAGGATCGACCAAGAAGCGCTGGGCGACCCGACACATGCTGTTCCAATTCGCGACCGGCGCCATCTTTGCCGTCAACCTGGCCGTTCGCTGGGTGGACCGCGGCCAGCCTGAGGCCGACACGCTGTGGATCATCCTTGGCGTTGTCGGTGTCGCCGTGTTGTCGGTCGGGCAGTGGATGGGCGGCGTGCTGGTCTACGAGATGGGCATGCGCGTGAACACAGGAGGCGCGAAGGAGTAGTTCGAATCAGGGCCGTCGGGGCGGCGGGCAAGGCTATGATCCCGGCGTGAAGCTAGAGCCGGATCGCGAAGCCCTCTTAGCGCTGGGCGTCCGGCTGGCCGTCCTGTTTGGCTCGACGGCGCGCGGGACGGCCGGGCCGCAGAGCGATGTCGATATTGGCGTGCTCATCGAAGGGGCGCCACCGGGACTGATGGACCCCAGGCGCGTCAAGATCCCCGACGCGTTGGGTGTCGCCGCTGGTGAAGTAGACCTTGTCTTTCTTGATGAAGCAGAACCGCTTCTGCTGTTCGAAGTCGCCGGGTCGGGCAAGCCGATCTTCGAGCGCGAGGAGGGCGCCTTCGAGACCTTCCGGATTCGTGCCGTGAAACGCTACTACGACACAGCGTGGATCCGCCGCATCGAAGCCCAGGCGCTTCGCCGACGGTTCGCGTGATGGTCCGCGTCGTTGCGTGGCTGGACACCAGGGAGGGGTGACGAGCTGAGCGGGGTCGTCACGATTCTCTTCACCGACCTGGTTGGGTCTACGGAGTTGCTGGGCCGGTTGGGCGAGGAACGCGCGGACGAGATCCGGCGCGCGCACTTTGTGCTGCTGCGCGCGGCGATCGCCGCCCACGACGGGGTTGAGGTAAAGAACATCGGCGACAGTTTGATGGTTGCCTTCTCCAGCCCGGCTCGCGCCGTGGCGTGCGCCGTCGAGATGCAGCAGCGCAGCGACGTTCACCGGCGCGCCGGCGGGCCACAGCTTCGGATCCGGATCGGCATCAATGCCGGTGAAGCTACGCAAGAGGACGGTGACTACTTCGGCTTGCCGGTCATCGTCGCCAGTCGCTTGTGCGACAAGGCCCAGGCCGATCAGATCCTGGCGTCGGATGTCGTCCGCGCACTTGCCGGATCCAGAGGTGGCTTCACGTTCAAGGACGTGGGCGCGCTTCCCCTAAAAGGGATCGACGATCCGGTGCCGGCCACACAGGTTGACTGGGAGCCTCTGGAAAGCGGAGTGCCCCTTCCGGCCGCGATCTCGGCGGACGCATCGCTGCTGGTCGGCCGGGATGCGGAGCGGGCGGCTTTGCGACAGGCGTTCGCGCGCGCAACGGGTGGCGCGCGCGTTCTGGCGATGCTTGGCGGCGAGCCCGGCATCGGGAAGACGACGCTGGCGTTTGATCTGGCACGAGAGGCGCATGCGAGTGGGGCGACGGTTTTGTACGGGCGATGCGAGGACGAGGCGCCGGTGCCCTACCAGCCGTTTGCCGAAGCCTTGGCTCACTATGCGCGATATCGCCCCGAGGAGCTTGGCGCAACCGGCCCCGAGTTAGCGCGCGTCGTCCCGGGTCTCAGCGGCGCGGGCGAGGAGGGAAGCGGCGACCCCGAAAGCGAACGCTTCCTGCTGTTCGAGGCCGTGCGTTCCGCGCTGGACGCGGTGGCATCTTCGAGTCCGGTCTTGCTGGTGCTGGACGACCTTCATTGGGCCGACAAGACGACGCTGGTGCTGCTGCGCCACCTGGCTCGCGCGCCGGGGTCGCAGCCGCTGCTGATCCTTGGCACCTATCGCGACGCCGAGCTTGACCGGCGACATCCCCTGGCGGACACGCTGGCCGATCTGCGGCGCGACGGTGCGTACGAGCGGATCCTGCTTCGCGGCCTTTCCCAGGATGAGGTGATCTCGTACCTCGAACGGCGCGCCGGATACCCGCTTGACGACGACGCACGTGCGTTGGCGCATGCCTTGCACCGGGAGACGGAGGGAAACCCATTCTTCATTCGCGAAATCGTCCGCCACCTGGTCGAGACCGGATCGATCGCGCTGAAGGAAGGGCGATGGACGGCGGACCGTTCGATCGATGACGTCGGGTTGCCCGAAAGCGTGAGGGAAGTGATCGGCCGAAGGT
>JBKKBA010000145.1:0-2908 GCA_046714275.1 Actinomycetota bacterium | reverse complement strand
CCGTGCCAGAACGGCATCTTGCCCGGCTCGCCCGGCGCCGGCGTGACGACGACGCGCGTTGGGGTGATGTCTTCGATGCGCCACGTGGACGCGCCCAGCACAAAGGTCTCGCCGGGCCGTGACTCGTAGACCATCTCTTCGTCCAGTTCGCCGACGCGGCCACCTTCCGGCGTGAAGACGCCGAACAGCCCGCGGTCGGGGATCGTGCCGCCGTTCGTGACGGCCAGTCGCCGGGAGCCCTCCCGCGCGCGCAACGTCCCGGTGCGGCGATCCCACACGATCCGTTGCTTCAACCCGGCAAACTCCTCCGACGGATAGCGGCCCGACAGAAGGTCCAGCACCGCCGTCAGTGTGTCGTCGCCCAGTCGCTCGAACGGCGCCGCGCGCCGCACCAGCGCCGCGGCGTCTTCGACCGTCCAGTCTTCGACGGCGCACATCGCGACGATCTGCTGCGCCAGCACATCCAGGGGGTTGCGAAGATAGCGGGTGTGCTCGATCTCGCCGGTTCGCATGCGCTCCACCACGACGGCCATCTCCAGCAGGTCGCCGCGGAACTTCGGGAAGAACACCCCGCGCGAGGGCTCGCCCACGCGATGCCCGGCACGACCCACCCGTTGCATCCCGCGCGCGACCGAACCGGGAGATTCGACTTGCACAACCAGGTCCACGGCGCCCATGTCGATGCCCAGCTCCAGCGACGATGTAGCCACCAAAGCCCGCAGCCGCCCCGCTTTCAAGTCGTCTTCGATGAGCGTGCGCTGCTCACGCGCCAGGGATCCGTGATGCGCGCGCGCAATGTCGGTGCCGGCCAGATCGTTCAGCCGCGCCGCCAGCCGTTCCGCCAGGCGCCGCGCGTTCGCGAAGATCAGTGTCGAGCGGTGCTGCATGATCAGCTCCAGCAAGCGCGGGTGCATCGACGGCCAGATGCTCTTGCGCGTCGGCCCAGCCGGTCCGGCCGGGGCAGACCCCGATGCGAACTCGTCTTCCTGGACCGAGCCAAGGTCGCTCATATCTTCTACGGGAACGACGACCGAGATCTGCATCTCCTTGCGCATCCCCGCGTCCACGATCGTGACCGGCCGTGGCCCGGCAGGCGTCTGCCCTCCCAGGAATCGCGCGACCTCCTCCAGCGGACGCTGCGTCGCCGACAATCCGATGCGCTGAGGCGGGGCCTGCGCGATCGCCTCAAGGCGCTCCAGCGACACCGCCAGGTGAGAACCGCGCTTGACCGCGGCCAAAGCGTGGATCTCGTCCACGATCACGGTGCGGACGAAGCGCAGCGTCTCGCGCGCCTGCGAGGTGAGCATCAGATAGAGCGACTCGGGCGTCGTGATCATAATGTCGGGGGGTGTGCGCAGCATGGCGGCCCGTTCGCGCGGCGGGGTGTCGCCGGTCCGGATCGCAACGGAGGGCTGGTGGACGGCGACGCCCAGCCGCTCCCCCGCCAGCGCGATGCCGGCCAGGGGAGCGCGCAGATTCTTTTCGATATCCACGGCCAGGGCCCGCAGCGGAGAGATGTAGAGCACGCGGCAGCGTTCGGCCTTCGGGGGCTGTGGCTGCGTCGTCAGGTGATCGAGCGCCCACAGAAACGCGGCCAGCGTCTTGCCCGAGCCGGTCGGCGCGCAGATCAGCGTGTGGCTTCCCCCGGTGATCGCCGGCCAGCCCTGGGTTTGTGCGGGCGTCGGCTGAGCGAACGACGACTCAAACCAGGCGCGAACGGGAGCGGAGAAGGCCTCAAGGGGCATCGTTCGGGCAGCCTATCCGGCGGCGGGGACGCCGGGAAACGGATGGGGTCGAGCCGGGGCCGGCGCGCCGCACGACGACCCCGGCTCGGAGGTACTTCGAAAGAGCTAGCCGATCACGGTGTAGGGCTTGCTAACCGGTCGCTCGCCACCGGCAGCTCCGCAGAAGTCGCCGAAGCCCGACGGAGCCAGAGGTCCGGTGTTGGCAATCGTCCCCGTCGTCGCTGTGTGGGTGTGCGGAGCGCCGGGTCCGGCGGAGCCGCGCGTCACGTGCACGCCTTCGCACAGGAACACGACGTAGCCCTTCCACGGTGCGGTCGTTCCACAGCCGGCCGGCATGGCCGTCGGCAGCGGGCCGATCGGGTTGTGGAACAGGCCCTGGTCGTCGTGGCTGAAGAAGATCTGGTCGCGGCAGGGCTGCGTATCGCGCTTGCCGTCGGTGCAGATCCCGTCGCCGTTTGCGTCAATGCAGACCTGGAACGCGACGTTCTTGCCGGCCAGAACGTCGGTAACTCCGACGAAGCCGCCGGGCGTGAAGGGCAGGCACGCCCCGCCGACGCCGATGCCCGACGAGTGACACGCCAGCGTTCCGTTGTCGGCCGCCGGCGGCGCCCCTTCCTGCTTGAACACGACGGTTCCGCCGCTCACGTACACCTGGGCAGATGCGGACCCCAGCGTCATCGCCACGACTGCAGCCAGCGCGGCGACCGCCGCGATCTTGATGCTCGTTCCCTTCGACATGTGCCCTCCCCTTGATCGAACCGATGCGGCCATTGTGGGGCCGGGGGAGTGGGGGCAGTAGGGAAAAGGACACACAAGGAGCGTGGAATCCTGCCGCCGGTCAGGACAGGGCGTCGCGCAACGCCTTCAGTTGCGCGGGCACGACGCGGTAGTAGGTCCAGGTGCCGCGTCGCTCCCGTTCCAGCAGGCCGGATTCGTACAGCACCTTCATGTGATGCGACACCGTGGGCTGGGTCAGCCCCAGCGGGTCGGTCAGGTCGCAGGTGCAGGCCTCTCCGTTCGGCTGGGCGGCGATCAGGCTGATCAGCCGCAGGCGCGCCGGGTCGGCCACGGCCTTGAAGGCGGTGGCCAGGCGCTGCGCGTCGCGTTTCGAGAGCGGAGCTTCCAAGACGGGGCAGCATTCGGCCAGCGGCAGCAACTTCTTC
>JBKKBA010000144.1:0-4091 GCA_046714275.1 Actinomycetota bacterium | reverse complement strand
GGAATACTGGGTGCGCGATCGCGCGGCGGACCCCGTCGTCGGGGTGTGGCTGGAGGGCGCGGATCGGGCCCGCCCGGCGCCCGGCGTCATCGAAGCAATCCGGGATGCCGACGCCGTGCTGGTGGCTCCATCGAACCCGGTGGTGTCGATCGGGACGATCCTTTCCGTACCCGGCATTCGCGAAGCGTTGCAGACGACGGACGCGCCGGTCGTCGGCGTCTCACCGATCGTCGGCGGCGCGCCGGTGCGCGGCATGGCCGACAAGCTGCTTCCGGCCGCCGGAGTTGCGGTGACCTGCGACGGCGTCGCGTCGCTGTATCAAGACTTCCTGGACGGCTTTGTGATCGACCTGGTGGATGCCGCCCGCGTGCCGGCGACGGAGGTGGCCGGCGGATGCGTCGTCGAGGTTGCGCAGACGATGATGCGATCGGTGGAAGACGCCGCCGCACTGGCGAAGACCGCACTGGCGCTGGCGGAGCGGATCGCGTGACCATCCAGACCATCCGGACCATCCAGATCATCCCAGTCGAAGGGATTCCCGAAGTCGGTGAGGGCGACGATCTGGCGGCGTTGATCGCAGCCAGATGCACCCTGCTCGACGGCGACGTGGTGGTGGTGACGCAGAAGATCGTGTCGAAGTCCGAGGGACGGGTTGTGGGGATCGACGCAGACCGCGCCGACGAGGAGCGGGCCGAATGGGTCGCGCGGGAAACCGTTCGCGTGGTGGCCAAACGAGGCGATATCGTGATTGCGCAAACACGGCACGGACTGGTCTGCGCCAACGCCGGTGTTGACGTTTCGAATGTTCCCGCGGGCCGCCTGTCGCTCCTTCCCCTTGACCCCGACGGCAGTGCCCGCCGAATTCGCGAGGGCTTGCTGCGGCTGACGGGCGTGCACGCCGGCGTGATCGTGTCGGATACGTTCGGCCGGCCGTGGCGGATCGGACAAACGAACGTGGCCATCGGCGCGGCCGGGATTCAGCCGGTTCGAAACCACATCGGTGACAAGGACACCTTCGGAAACGTGCTGGCCTCGACGGAGATCGCCGTCGCCGACGAGATCGCCGGGGCTGCCGAGCTGGTGATGGGAAAGGCTGAAGGAATTCCCGTCGCGATCGTTCGCGGGGCTGCGGTCGCCGGCGACGGGACGGCGCGCTTGCTCATCAGGCAACCTGAGGACGACCTCTTCCCCAACGGAATCGTGCAGTAGCGATCTGCGTTCGTTAGCGAGCGAAGGCGACGGCGGCCTGCAGGGTTGCCAACGCGAACGCGTACCAGGGGTCGCCGGAAACCAGCGCCGCACCGGCGCGACGCTGCGGCGGTTCACCGGGAGCGGCAAGGATCACCAGCGCGCAGGCGTCCGCCGATCCGCATGTTTCCGCGTGCTCGACATCAAGGGGATGGATGTCGAGCGCCGAACATGCGGCGACCGAGGCGGCCTCGCACACCGCGCGGCGCATCCGCGCATCCGTCGCCGGCCCCGAGGATTCGGCAGAGCGAACGGTTCCCCCGGCATCGACCTCAACGCGAGCCGTGCAGTGATTGCCCGTTCGCGTCACCGCGACCGACACCAGCGAGGCACGACTGGCGAACACCGCACCCATCGACAGGGGCTCGCTTGGTGGGATCGGCTGGACGTCTTCAGTCGCCCAAGTCTTTCCGCCCAGGTCGATCACGCGAATGCCCGAATCGGGACCGGAGTGGACTTCCGATGGGTTCGCGACGCCGGCCAAGCGGATGTCGCCGCCCTCGATGTCCAGGCCGAGCGACTCTCGCAGGCTCAGCTCGACCCGAGCTGCGGTGTCTTCCGCCGGAGCGTCGTGCCACACGACGACGCGCAGAACGGCGCGGCCGCCCTCGTCGGACACCTCCGCAAACGCCACGCCGGGCACGCCTCGAGCGGCGCGCTCGATGTCGCGCGGATCTACGTTGACGAGCTTCCTTGCCATTGAACCCGGGCCCCCTGCCTCACGAAGTTCGACGACACGCCCCCGCACCCCTGCCGGGACCCCTTGTCCCAATCCGCCGATCCGGCTCAAAGTTCCCGTTCACCCCCCATTTGGTGGCGGTTTCCGGGGGCCCGTGGGCCCGGCCGTGGCGCGGGAAAGGGGGGTCTGCTATAAACCGCCTTCGTGAGCCGGCCCGTTGCGCGGGTCCTTTGACGTCCCGGGAGATTCCACGATGAACGACAGACCTACGAAGCGCGAGCGCAAGGACGAGGCGAAGCAGCGGCGGCTGGCAGAGATGCGTCGCCGCCAGCGCCGCGCGCGCATGCGCAAGATCTACACGGCATCGGTTATCGGCCTGATCATTGCTGCCATTGCCGGGATCGTGGTGTTCAGCCGCGCCAGCAACGCCAACAAGAAGCGAGCCGCCGCGAAGCTGGCGTTGGCCAGCGGTTGCACGGCGCCGAAATCGTTCCCGCTGGAGGGAGCCACCCACATCGACGTCAAGCAGAGGGCGTCGTACAAGACCGAGCCGCCGACATCGGGGAACCACTGGGCCAGCCAGAACCCGCCGGCACCGACTGCGACCGGCATTCACGCGCAGCCGGTTCAGGACGAGCAGCAGGTTCACAACCTGGAGCACGGTCACGTCGTGTTGCAGTACCAGCCGAACGGGCTGACGGCGGCACAGATCACGTCGCTGGAGACGGTCGTCCGCGCGAACTCGAAGGTCGCGTTGCTGGCACCCCGGCCCCAGGGGAAGTTCCCGTTCGCCTTGACCGCGTGGGGCGTCAAGCAGGAGTGCGCCGCGCCCACCGACAAGATCGACGAGGTCGCAAAGGACTTCGTCAAGCGCTTCAACAACCAAGGACCCGAGTCGGTTCCCGGTACGGCGGTCTTCCAGACATCGCCGCCGGCGGCACGACCTTCTGTTGCACCGTCGGTGGGCGGCAGCGTGAAACCTTCGGCGAAGGCGACGGGTGCCGCGACACCCAAGTCGTCACCGCCGGGAAGCGCGCCGGCCACACCCAGTTAGTCTCGGGGATGGCCTAGAACAGCAGCATCGACGCTGCGGCGGATGCGGCGTTGCCGGCATCGTCGCGCACGGTCACGCGGACCGCATAACGACCCGGCAGATCCGCGACGGCCGGGGTCCACGTCGTTGCTTGCGACCCGCCGTCCGCGCGAACGCCGGCGATACGCCACACACGAGCCCCCGTGAGCGCCGAGACGACCTCGATGTCGTAGAAGATCGGATCACTGAACTCGTCGGCGGCATCAAAGGTGATCATGCTGGTCGTATCCAGCGGACGGATGACATCGGTCGCCTTAACACTCGAGAGAGCCGGCGCGTACGCGTCGACATAGATGGCGGCGGTCGCCGCCGGTCCCCAGACTCCGGTCGCGTCTTTGGCTCGAACGGCGATGCGATGAGCGCCGGGGGCCAGGGATCCGCTGCCGTACCGGCCGCTGAGTTCCTCGACGTAAGAGTCGAACGTGCCGTCGGCCGGCTGCAGCGGGAATCCGCGGTCGTCCTGACCGGACGGCTGGCGATCGACGAACAGTTCGGCGTCGGTGATCGGGGCGTTGGACCGGACGGTCGCGGTGATGCGCGACAGACCACCCGACGCGCGGGCCGGCGTGGCGCTCAGCGCGATCGTTTCGGCCAGCGGCATGCCGAAGGCCAGCGCTCGGTCGGCGTTGATCCGGCCGTGCCCGAACCGGTCGTCGCGACCTATCGCGCCTAAATCGTCGGCCGTGAGCTCGATGATGCGGCGAACCTGGTCGGACGTGCGCGACGGATCTTGCGAGAACAGGAGCGCCGCAAGCCCGGCCACCTGGGGCGTCGCGGCGCTGGTTCCGCATTCGGGAGCGACCATGACGAAATCGGCCGACAGGCCTTGAATATCTTTCGCCGGAGCGACGACCGACACCTTGGGGCCGAAGTTGGCGCAGTGCGCCTTGCGATCGGCCTGATCCGATCCGCCGATCGCCATGACGTTGTCGAACCAAGCCGGATAGAAGGGAGCATCCCCGGTGTTGTTGCCGGCGGCGGCAACCACCAGCGGGGGGTTCGGCGTTCCGGCCACCTGCTGGATCGCGCTGTTGATGTACGAGCTGGGTGTCGTCAGGCCTAAGGCCAGGG
>JBKKBA010000143.1:0-2797 GCA_046714275.1 Actinomycetota bacterium | reverse complement strand
GCGTTCCTGAGAATACCCCTTCTAAACCGGCGCCTGCCGCGGATTTTTTGCTGCTAAGCGCGCTCCGTAATAGTGCAACCTCGCGCGACCAGATCATCCAACGCCGAATTGGCATTTACCCGGACGCGACCGGCGCCATCTCGTGACGATCCTGTGCGAACGGGGAAAGCCCCCAGCGGGGCGATCCCCCGCCGCTTCGGCCGGTCACTTCGTGTGACCGGCTTTTTTTTGCGCATCCACCCGGCATGTCGCGGCGAAGCATGATGTTTCGTCAAGCGCAAAAGGACGTCGGCGTCAAACCGACGGGTCGAGGGGGCGGACCTTTGGTATGAGAAAATACCGCCCTTTCCGATATTCATGCCCATGGAACCGCGCAGCCTCGCCGCCCGCCCCGCCGTACAAGCCTTGCGCAATTCGAAAATCCGCGAAGTCGCGAACGCCGGCATGGGCCTCAAGGACGTGCTGCCCTTCTGGTTCGGGGAACCGGACGAAGTCACGCCCGAGTTCATCCGCCAGGCGGGCATCGACGCCCTGAACCGCGGCAACACCTTCTACACGGAGAACTTTGGTCTGCCCGCCCTGCGCGAGACCATCGCTGCTTATATCTCGGGTCTGCACGCACCCAACTGCAAGGCCACCGCCGACAACGTCACCGTCACCAGCGCCGGCATGTCGGCGCTGATGCTCTCCTACCAGGCTCTCGTAGGCCCAGGAGACCGGCAGTAATCGTGACGCCGGTGTGGCCGAACCTGGTCGAGATTCCCCGAATCCTCGGCGCCGAAGCTGTGACCTTTCCGCTCGACTACACAGCCTCGGGCTGGCGCCTGAACCTGCAGCGGCTGCTGGACACCCTGACCCCCGACACCCGCGTCGTGGTCATCAACTCGCCGAATAATCCGACCGGCTGGACCATCGCCCGCGAAGAGCAGCGCGCCATCCTCGAGCATTGCCGGCATCACGGCATCTGGATCCTCGCCGACGATGCCTACGAGCGCCTGTACTACGGCGACGGCCCCGCGCCCTCCTTCCTCGACATCGCGGATGTAACGGACCGGGTGGTGAGCACCAATACTTTCTCCAAGTCCTGGCTGATGACCGGCTGGCGCCTCGGCTGGATCGTGGCGCCCGCAGAGCTGATGCAATACCTGGGCACGCTCATCGAGTACAACACCTCCTGCGCCCCCTCGTTCGTGCAGCAGGCCGGCATAGTCGCCATTGAGCAGGGCGAGCCCGTCATTGCACGCACCCAGGCCCGCTTCAAAAAGGCTCGGGATTATCTCAACGCGCGCCTGAACGAGCTTCCCGGAATCGAAGCGCCGCTCCCGTCAGGCGCCATGTACATGTTCTTCAGAGTCGACGGCGTTCGCGACAGCCTGAGCTTCTGCAAGCGCCTGGTGAAGGACGCCGGCCTCGGACTGGCGCCCGGCATCGCTTTCGGCCCGGAGGGCGAAGGATTCATCCGCTGGTGCTTCGCGGCCAGCGAGGAACGCCTTGCACAAGGCATAGAGCGCTTGAGGAAAACTGTCGTGCATCGTTGAAACGGGAAAGGAATTGCGTGACTGCAAAGACGCACACTTACCAAACCACGATCCGATGGACCGGCAATCAGGGCAGCGGTACATCCGCGTACCGGGCCTACGGCCGCAACCACGAGATCAACGCAGCTGGGAAACCGGTCTTGCTCGCTTCATCGGACCCAGCGTTCCACGGCGATCCCGGCCGCTACAACCCTGAGGAGTTGCTGGTAGCTTCGTTGTCCAGTTGCCATATGCTCTGGTACCTGCATCTTTGCTCGGTGAACAAGGTCGTGGTACTCGAATACGACGACAATGCGACGGGCACCATGGAGGAAACCGCGGACCGCGGCGGCCACTTTGTCGAGGTCACCTTGCATCCGACCATTACCATTGCGCCACGATCGAGCCTCGAGACCGCGCGGCGACTGCACCACGGCGCCCACGAAAAATGCTTCATCGCCAACTCGGTGAATTTTCCGGTGCGCGTCCAGCCGGAGTTCCGCGCCACTTCATAGGCGACACCACTGTTGCGGCTCAACCGCTGACCACATGTCCGATTTTCTGCCCAAACTGAAGCAACTCGAGCACGCAGCGTCGATCGTGTACGAGACGATGACGCCGACTCCGCAATACGCCTGGCCGCTGCTCAAGGCGCAACTCGGTGCGGAAATCTGGGTCAAGCACGAGAACCACACTCCGACCGGCGCCTTCAAACTGCGCGGCGGCCTGACCTACTTCCACGATCTCGCCAAACACAAGGACAGGCCCGCCGGCGTCATCAGCGCCACCCGCGGCAACCACGGGCAATCGGTCGGCTACGCCGCCCGGCGGTACGGAATGTCGGCCACTGTCGTCGTGCCCCACGGCAACAGCGTCGAGAAGAACGCGGCGATGCGCTCGCTTGGGGTCGGACTGGTCGAGCATGGCGCGGATTTCCAGGCGGCGCGCGAACGCGCATTGTGGATTGCGCAACAACGCGGTCTGCACATGGTGCCCTCGTTCCACCCGCTGCTGGTTCAGGGCGTGGCCTCGTACTCGCTGGAACTTCTGCGCGCGGTGCCGGATCTGGACGTGGCGTACGTGCCGATCGGATTGGGATCGGGAATTTGCGGGATGATTGCCGCACGCGAAGCCCTGAAGCTGAAAACGGAAATCGTCGGTGTAGTCTCCGAGCTTGCGCCGGCGTACGCGCTTTCGTTCGAGCAGAAACGCGCGGTCGAGCACCCGGTCAGCACCCGCATCGCCGACGGCATGGCCTGCCGTACTCCCGAACCCGAGGC
>JBKKBA010000142.1:0-3074 GCA_046714275.1 Actinomycetota bacterium | reverse complement strand
GAAGCGGTAGATCGCGCGGATCGCGTGCCAGTTCATGGCGCTTTCCCCTTGGAAAAAGAATCGTCATCCCCGCGAAGGCGGGAATGACGAGCAAGAGCAGGGCGCCTCGTGCTTTTGCTCCATTTGTACTGGCGTGAACCAGGCTGACGAAGATCTCTTCCAGCGAGCTCTCGCTGGAATGCAGGTCCTTGAAGTCGATGCCCAGCTCGCCCAGCCGCTTCAACAAGGCGGCGATGCCGGTCTCTTCGGATTGCACGTCGAAGGTGTAGACCAGCGCGTGGCCGTCGTCGGCCAGTTCCAGCGGCAACGCGGAAAGCTCGTCGGGGATGCGTTGCAAGGGAGTCTGCAGTTGCAGGGTCAGCTGCTTCTTGCCCAGCTTGCGCATCAGCACGTGCTTGTCCTCGACAAGGATCAGTTCGCCCTTGCTGATCACGCCGATGCGGTCGGCCATGTCCTCGGCCTCCTCGATGTAGTGCGTGGTCAGGATGATGGTCACCCCGCTGGCGCGCAGCGCGCGGACCATCTCCCACATGTCGCGGCGCAGCTCGACGTCGACGCCGGCGGTGGGTTCGTCCAGGAACAGGATCTGCGGTTCGTGCGACAGCGCCTTGGCGATCAGCACCCGGCGCTTCATGCCGCCGGACAGGGCCATGATCTTGCTGTCCTTCTTGTCCCACAGCGACAGGTCGCGCAGGACTTTCTCCAGATAAGCCGGGTTCGGTGGCTTGCCGAACAGGCCGCGGCTGAACTTCACCGTGGCCCACACCGTCTCGAACGCGTCGGTGGACAGTTCCTGCGGCACCAGCCCGATCTTGCTGCGCGCGGCGCGGTAGTCGCGGACGATGTCGTGGCCGTCGGCGGTGACCGTACCGCTGCTGGCGTTGACGATGCCGCAGATGATGCTGATCAGGGTGGTCTTGCCGGCGCCGTTGGGCCCGAGCAGGGCGAAGATCTCGCCGCGGCGGATCTCCAGGTCGACCGACTTGAGCGCCTGGAAACCGGAAGCGTAGGTCTTGCTCAGATTGTTGATGGAGATGATCGGCACGCGGATCCTGCATCGAGGCGAGGTCACGGCGGATCGTACCCGAGCGGTGATGAGCCCGGTGTCCCGTATGCGGGAATATCAATCCCTGCGGTCGCGGCAGCGAGTAGGCGACGATTGCACGCCCGCCGCCCAGGTCGCGTGGGGAAAACCCCGTCCCGATGCCGTCAGTTGCGGAAGATCGGCTCTTCCTGCAGCGTCTTGCGCAGTTGCCGTCACCGACCAGAACACCGCGCTGCCGCCGCAATAGCGGCACTCGCTCCTGTTGCCGCGCCGCGATCACGGCTTTGTCAGGCAGTCGATGCGCGGTGCGGCCAAGGACCTGGCGAAAAATCCAGGCGCAATGCGATGACGGTCACATGATCGAACTATCCGCGGGGATAGTCCGGTGATCCGGCTGCAGCTGTCGAAACGATCGTGCTAGTTTCCGGTGGAGCGGCTTTGGGAGGGGCCGTGATCGAGCCTGGCTATCGTGGCCATGGCTTTCGGACCTTGGGGGAATTGATGACCTGCATACAACAGAAGCGCGCCTTGCGGCCTGCGAAGAATGGCGTTGATCGGCAACTACCGCCGCTGTGGCAGGAATCGATACTCCAGAACGCACGCGAAGAGTCCGCGCGCATCGACAAGGCGCGTCGCCGCAAGAATCTTTCCTTTTCCATCGCCGCCACGCTGGTCGCAGGCATGGTTGCGCGGCCCTCGGCTGTGCACGCTGCGACCGACCATAAAGGACCGATCACCGGCGTGGCCGACCACGACCGGCCCGGCGGCACCGGCAATTACGATCCAGGCTACGACATCGTCCCGCAGGACGGCACGCTGCACTACCGCTTCGCCGACGGCGACAGCGTGGCGCTGGAAGGCGTCGACGGCGACGTGCGAGCAATGTCGATCACCAGCGGCAACCCGCCGGTGGTGCTCGACGTGGTCGGCGGCGGCTGGCTGGAGCTGTCGGCGATCCGCGGCGAGAGCAGCACCGTGGGCAGCGCGGTCGGCATCCTCAACGACGGCAATACGGTCACCGTCAACGGCAACACCAGGATCTCCACCAACGCCGACGACCTGGATTTCGGTCTGGTCCGGGGTAACGGTGCGCACGGGGTGGTCGGCCGCGGCCGCAGCACCACGGTCTTCAACGGCGCCACCGACATCCACGCCCGTACGCAGGGCAATGCGCGTGCGGTCTGGGCCGATAGAACCAGCACCATCGTCTTCAACGGCCCGACCACGATCCTGGCCGAGAGCCGCGGCACGCTCGATGCGGTCTACAGCTTCGATGGTCGCATCACCTTCAACGGCGACACCACCATCTCGGCGCTGTCGATCTGGCCCAGCGACAACGCCCATGCGATCTACAACGACGGCGTCGGCAGCCGGATGACGGTGAACGGCAACCTGTCGTTGACCACGGTCGCCCGGGGCTCGACCGCGTTCGGCGTGCGCAACCAGGGGACCTTGGAAGTCAACGGCGACACCACAGTCAATGTCCAGGGGCCCCGCTCCACGCACGGGATCGCCAGCTGGCATTGGCGGTCGCGGATGACCTTTAATGGCGATGTCGACGTGCGCGTACGCAGCGAAGGGCCGGAAAACGGCTACACGCCGTTCGGCAAGCCTTCCGGCCTCCGCAACGACCGCTCGCCCGGCGCGGTGATGACGTTCAACGGCGCCGTCAATGTCGACGTCGCCGGGGAAACGGAAACCTATGGCACCGTCAACAGCGGCATCATCGACTTCACCTCGCCCACCGCGCCGGTATCG
Source organism: Actinomycetota bacterium (assembly GCA_046714275.1). Lineage (GTDB taxonomy): Bacteria > Actinomycetota > AC-67 > AC-67 > AC-67 > JBKKBA01. The sequence continues at coordinate 271 of JBKKBA010000142.1, read as the reverse complement.
TTCACGGTCGCCACCGCTTGCAACCCGCCCGGCATCCCGAATTGTGATGATGTTGATGTGTACGGCATCCGCAACTTCGGCACTGTCAACGTCGCCGGCGGCCTGACCGTGTCGACCACCGCGGGCGACACCGGCGCTGCGTATTCGATCTGGAGCGTGCCGCTTGACATCCAGGACGCCAGCGTCACCGTCAACCAGGCCGGCGGGCAGCGCGTGCGGCTCGACGGCGACATCGCGACCGCGACCGAAAGCGTCAACGGCAACATCGGCT
>JBKKBA010000141.1:0-8291 GCA_046714275.1 Actinomycetota bacterium | reverse complement strand
TGGCGCATCTCGACAAACTGCGGCGGGTTGTTCACGGCCGCAAGGATCTCGCCGCGCGATCCTTCCTGGAACACCATGACAGGTGCCTGGCTGCCACCCGGGTACGACCCTTTGGTTTGATACCAGGCGTTCAATGCAAGGCTTGTGGGCCGTCCAAGAACGTCCGTCCAGTCTCTGCTGTGCCCTTCGTTCTCAACCCACCCGCTGCCGTAGAAAACCTGCGCGCTTCGTCCGAAAGCAGGGGGTGAATTCGTACCCTCTTCCGGATCTATGAAAGGAAAGATGACGACGCTGGCCGGAAGACGATCACTGAAACCTGTTGCCTGATCCTGTGCATGCACCGTTAGCGCCCATTGATCGACGCCGTCTGATGACAGCGTAGCGTCTTTGATGAATGCGTCCGGTCCGAAACTGTAGTTGCTGATACCATTCGCAGGTGCCGGAGTGTAGGTGTGATGCTCGAAGAGACCCGAGGAGAGGAATCGCCCGACCGCGAACGATGGAGCGGGCAAACCGCTTCCCGGGGTGCCCGCCCCGAACAGCCAAGCCTCGCCCTTCTTGACGGCGCAGCTTCGCGGCTTCCCATGCGAGACAGATGGGGAAGCCGGCTGTGCTGGAGGAGCCGGCTCTGAAGCCGCGGATCCCCAAGAGCCAAGGCCGGCCAGAAACACGGCACACCCCACTCCAAAGGCCACCAATGGCTTCCGAAACATGCTTCGCTCCTTTTCTAGGTCCTGAGGTCGCCTGCCGTCTTCCGCCATGCGTTGGGTTTCGGGCAACCGTGGTTGCGCCTCATCCAACGGAATGTGGCCGTGGCGCGATCGTTTAGCCGCCCTCAAGAAGCTTGGTCAGGGCGGAGGACGCGGGATCGATCCAATGCAGGCCGTGCACCCCGCCGAAGGCGCCGTCCGCGGAGATCAGCGCCTGGGCTTCCGACCGGATCGCGGCGGCCGCAAGGATCGCGTCGAACGCCCCCAGGCGCGGCAGCCGTTCGAAGAGACGAAGTCCGCCCAGGACGGCGTCCTCGTCGATTGCCAGAAGGGGCGAGAGCAGCTCGACGTAGGCGCGTCCCAGGGCAACCGCGTCGCGTCGCGTTCGCCGCCGCGCTCGCACGTGGACGAATTCCTGGAGCGCCTCGGCCGACGTCGTGGCGCGAACGCGCCCGGCACCGATCTCTTGAATCAACCGGCGGCAAGGCTCCGCAAGATCGTGCGCCTCCCCCACCGCGTACACCAGCACGGTCGTGTCAAGAACGATCAAGCGCGGCGCCCTCGAAGCTCGTCCAGCTCCTTCGCAAGGTCCTTGGGTTCGGGTACCGGCATTCGCTCCGCAGAAAGGACTCGACGGGCGGCGCCATCTTTCTTGGCGCTCCCGCCGGGCAGCAGCGCGTCGATCGCCTCCCGGATCACGCGGGCAACGGACACACCCCGCTTCCGAGCGACGGAGGCAACCCGCTCGAATCGCTCCTGGTCCAGCAAGATCTGAAGCCGTCGCTCTAACATGCACATACATTAGCATGTGTAACACTGGGGTCCTGCCTGTAGGCGGGCGTCCCCTAAATCAGCCGTTGACGCGATGCATGTCGCGCGGATAGTCTTGTCCGGAATTGTCCGAATCGGGGGGAGCAGCATGCGCACGATGAGTCCGGTTGGTCGTCCTTTGCCCCACCGGCGTCGCCGGGTCGTCCTGATCGCGCTGGCCATGCTGGCCGGGTCGATCCTGACGCTTCCCCAGCCCGCCTTGGCGGCCGGAGAGATCTTCGTCTTCACGGGCAACGGCGCACTGGACGAGGGTTACACGCAGTTCGCCGGCGCGGCGGGGAAGCCGTTGCTGACCGCGGCGATCCTGCCGGCCGACCTGTCCGCAGCGCCATGCGTGATCCTTCCCGTCAATGCAAGCTCCTTCACGGCATCGCAGAAGACCGTGTTCTCCGAGTATCTGGCCGGAGGCGGCACCCTGATCGCGCTGGCCGAGCACAGCGGCTTTCCCGGATCGATCTCGACCATGAACAACCTGGCCACAACCCTTGGCAGCGGAATGAGCGTCATCCCCGACGTGATTGACAGCGGTTTCCACACGACGACGTCGATCGACTCCCACATCCTGACCGGCGGCATGTCCTCCTATGTCTACGCCGCAACCTCGCGCGTCGCCATCGGCGGCCAGGCCCGCAGCCTGATCAGAACGCAGACCGGCAACGTGACGTTCATCGGCACCGAGCCAATCGGCCTTGGGACCTTCGTGCTGGCCGGCGACTCGAACGGCTTCTCCGATAACTCGGGCTCCGCGTACACCGGCGCGTACGGCAACGGCCGGTTCGCCGAGAACCTCTGCGGCGTCGGGGGGGGCGGCGCGATCCGCGTCCCGGTGATCTTCGCCCACGGGATCATGGGCGCCTATCTCAAGAACCGCAACGGCGAGCTGTTCCCCGCGGCCGGGACCACGGCGCGCGACATTAGCGACGACCATTACAACCCACTGCGGCTGGCCGCCGACGGCGTTAACCCCCTTCGAAACGAGCCGGATTACCAAGTCTCGGTCATGACCGAGCGCGGCATCGGCGGAATCCTTGGCGTCGTCACCGCCTGCATCATCAAGTGCTTCAGCGGCGACGCCTACCAGACGACGTTCGACCTGATCGAGGCTGCCGGATACCGCATCGGGCGCACGCTGTTCCCGTTTGCCTACGACTTCCGCAAGTCGGCGCAGGGCAACGGCGCGCTGCTGCTTCAGAAGATCGATCAGGTCCGGGCGCTGACCGGGGCTCCGCGCATCAACGTCATCGCCCATTCCCAGGGCGGCCTGGTGACGCGTGCCATGCTGTCGCTGCCCGGCTCGTTCGGAAAGGTCAACCGCGTCGTCACCGTCGGGACGCCGTACCTGGGAGCCACGCAAGCGATCGGCGTGCTGGACTACCAGAAGCCGTGCAAAGCGAAGGAGATCGCCGGAAAGTGCTTCCTGAACCGCTCAAAGGTTCAAGAGCTGGCGACGAACTGGCCCGGATTCCTGGAGCTGATCCCGCCGCGCAACTTCTACACACCGTACCTGTCGCCGATCTACTCGTTCATCGACGACGACGGGGATGGGTCCGCGGACGGGTTCCTTTCGCACGCGGAGGTTCGAGCCACGCTGGCCGACCGCAACCTTGCGCTGATCGATCAAGCCCAAGGGTTCCACGACCGGCACGACTTTTATCGGCCGTTCGACCCATCGGTGCAACTGCTGCGCGTCATCGGCAGCGGCCTGCCGTCGATCACGCGCATCCTGCTCTACGAAGAGGAGGAGTGCCACGGCATCCTGTGGTGGCGCGACTGCAGCATGGAGCGGAAGTCGGAGTTCAACTACGCAAGCGGAGACGAGACCGTTCCCCTGCATTCGGCCGACCTCTACGATCCCAAGCGCAACTTCGACCTTCGTGGCGGCGCGTTCAACAAGTACGTCAGCAAGGTCGCACACGGCGAACTGGTGCGCAGCCAGACCGTGATCAACTTCATCCTGGCCTACCTAGCCGACACCGCTTCGGCCGCACCCGCCGCGCAGCAAGCCGGCGCCGCCGCGGCAGGCCCGTCCACCACCGGCCCGTCCACCACCGGCACAACCGGTCCGTCCGACCAGCCGCTCTCTGTTGCGGCGGCCGGCGACATCGGCGACACGCCGACGGCGCTCAGCGGCGTCGAGGTAGTGGTCAAGGGTGCCGCCACCGGAGCAGTCTCCGATCCGGCCGGCAAGCTGGTCGGCATCGAGGAGCCCACGCTTGGCATCGAGACGTTCGACGTCCCCGGCGCGTCGTACAACGGCGGCGACCGATACGGCTCGTACTTCTTCACCGGCACCGACGCCTACACCGGCCGATGGACGGCTGCCGAAGCGGGTGAGGTTGGGATCACCGTTCGGCGCTTCGTCGATGATGGGATTATCGGCGCGGCGTCCAGCCCGCGGATGACGCTGCAGCAGGGCGCCGTCGTGACACTGGGCTTTACCGGCACGCCCGACCTTGCGACGCTCCGCTTGGATGTTGACGACGACGCCGACGGCGACGTGGACCGGCAGGTCGCGTTCCGCCCGCCGGTGACCGTGGACGACCGCACGCCTCCCGTCTCTGCAGTGTCGGTAGAGAAGTTCACCGATCCCGACGGCCGGCGCATGGCGCGCGTCACCGTATCGGCGACCGACGACGCAACGGCCGTAGAGCGTATCGAGTACGCGATCGACGCAACCGGGCAGACCGGCGTGTACTCCCAGCCGATCCTGCTGGAAGGCAAGGGCGAGCTGATCGTGCGAGCGATCGACGGGGCCGGCAATGTCGAGGCGCCATACAAGGTCGTCACGCTGGACGACTTCCCCGGGCGGCGTGAGATGGTCCGGACATTCGTCAAGCCGCAGCCGGCCGCTGCCGTTGAAGGATTCATGGACTACGCGGCCGATGTGGACTGGATCGGTCTGGAGGTGGACGAGGGATACTCGGCGATCACGCTGATTCCGCCCGCCAAGGACTACGACGCGGCGCTCTACGACACCGACGGAAACCTGATCTGGAACGGGAACGCGCGCGGCCTGATGCCCGAAGCCTTGACGGTGCGGCTGGACGCCGGGCGCTACTTCCTTCGAATCACCGGCGCTTCAGGCCAGTTCGACGAGCAGCTGTCCTATCGGATCCTCGCCGTGCGGGCCGGGCTGTAGAGTCCCCGTCCGTGGAAGGTCCGAACCAAGTTTCGTCCCGCGGCGCCCGATGGGCTGCGGTGGCCGCCGGCGTCGTCATGCTTGCCGGCGCGGCGATCGCCATCGCCGCCGGAGCGGCCGACAGCCTGGTCTCCGTGCCGTTCCAAACCGACTCTGATCTGTCGAGCGGCGGGCTGGCGCTGGTTGCGCTGGGACTTGCCGTCACCGCCGCCGTCCCGTTCGTTGTCGCGGCGATCTCCCGCGCCCGCGCCGGGCGAGCCGGGCTGGCCGGCGTCGTGGTCGCCGCCGCGGTGTGGGGGATCTGCCAAGTCATCTTTGGGACCGCCGACGTGGCGGACGTGGTTGCCGTCACGGCCGGGGCCGGCGCGATGACGGCTGTTTCGCTTCGACGCGATGGAACAGGCGCTCTGGCCGCGCGCGCGATCGCGACCGTCGTCGTCACCGTCTTCGCCGCGCTGGCGTTCAGCGAACACCCCGAGTACGGGATGCTGCTGGCGCTCCCTGCCGTCGCACTGGCCGACGAAGCCTCGGCTCGGCGCTAGCGCTAGCGAACACTGCCTAGCGGGCCGGGCAATCACCTGTGCCGGCAGCCGGGCTGCCCTTGTACGTTCCGGCCCAGACCAATGGAGAGCGTCCCGGACCCGACCCGATCGCGACTCCCGCCGCCGAATGGCCATCGGCGTCCGGCGCGAAGCAAGCCTCCAGCAGCGGGATGAAGCCGCCCATCGCCCACGCGCCGATCGAGTACCGCTCCGGACGCCCCTGCGTCGCCAGCGCGCTCAGCGCCGGGGCGTACGAGCCGTCGGCCCCGATTGCTCCGGCATCGACGCGCGCATTGCTGGGCGGGTGACCGCCGTCGTTCGCATACTCCACCGCCCACGACAGCGATGTCCGATCCGACGACCACGTCGCGCCGGCCAGCGGCACGAAATCCGGGTAGGCCGCGCGGAAAACGCCGGCGCGGTACTCCTCGACGACGCCGTAGTCCGGATTGGACCCCGGCGCGAACGATGCGCCGGCGACGGGCACGTACCGGCCGTCGGGATCGAAGGTGCCGGCCGAGGAAAGCCATGGACCCATCGCAGAGAAGTCCCCGGCGACGTCGGCGGCCAGCCAATCCAACAGCGGCCCGGCCCCGTCGTAGGTGGCCCCGGCCAGCGGACGGTACGTTCCGGCGGCCCACAGCCCGGCCGTGACCATCATCTGGCTCGAATGAAGTCCCCCGTCAAAGTCGTCGGCATAGGTAGCGCCGGCGACGGGGAGGAACTCGCCCGAAGGATCGAACGTGCCCACGTCGATCGCCACGTCGCCGGCCTGCGATCCGGGACCGCCGCCGTTCTGCCACGCGGCATCCCATCGCTCGCCGGGGACCTTCTCAAAGCGCATTCGCGCGCCGGCGACGGGATGGTACGAGCCGTCCGCATCGAACGCACCGACCGACACCAAACGGCGTTCCGCATCGGGCGGCGCGGCGTGCGTGGCATCGGCGCGCGTGCCGGCCAGCGGCACGAATGTATCTCCGGCAAAGGTTCCGATCGTGATCTCGTCCCGCTGCTCGCTTGCATACACCATCAACGATTCGCCGCTCTTTCGCTCGCTCTGTTGCACCGCGACCAGCGGAACGTCGGTCCACGCCGCGCCGCCGATCGTTACTCCGGCGGTGATGTTCTGCTCGGCCTGAAAAGCGCCGGGCGCCGACGACCCGCGGACCGAGTCGGTGACGAACGGGCCTCCCAGATACGTCGTGCCGTCGTTGGTGCGCAGAACACCGCCGATGCGCGTGCGGCGGCAGCGGTAGCGCACACCCGGCATGTCACCGGAGGCGGCCGAATGCATCAGCACGCTGCCGGCCCAGACCTGCGAGCCTTCAGCCTGCCGGTATACGGTCCAGACATACGCGGGCGCCCGATCCGTGTAGCCCAGATCAAGCGGGTAGGTGTTACCGAACATCGTCGCCTCGCCGACCCCGGCGTCGTTCAGAAGCCCCGACGACGGCAGCAGGGTGTTGATCAGGAACGGCGTTGCGTTGACGACGGCGCCCTCCTGATCGTCCACGCGCTGTCGCAACCACGCTGCCACGCCGTCGGGGGCGGGGCCGTTTTCAAAGACGAGCCAAGGGACGCGGCGCGTAACGCCGTTCGCCGTCGTGTAGGCGCCGAACGTGACCAGGTTCGGCGAGCCGGGCCATGGGTGCCAGAAGATGCCGGCCGCCTGTTGATCGGCCTCAGGCTGCACCGTGGCGGCCGGGGAGTAGAGATAGGCGCCGGGGACGTCGGCGGGATCCTCGACCAGAAGCGTCAGCGTCTGCGACCCGTCGGCGTCGGTGCGCAGCGGCGGCGTGACGCCGGCAACCGCTGTGCGCGGCGAGGGGGCCAGAAGGGGGTCCGGCGCCGCACATGCCAGAAGAGGGACCGTCGCCTGTCCCACAAGCGGCGACAGGGCGACAACCGCCGCCACAACCGAACTCCAAACTCTGCGCATTGGCTCCCCCTTGTGGACCTCGCGCAGAGATTTCGCCCGAAAAGTCGGAAATCCTGCCTGCCGGGTCCGGCAATCCGTTAGCGGCTGCTGCGGGGGAGGTGGCGGCGGACGCGCACGAGCATGCGGACCATCTCTTCCCCCAGCTCAACGGTCGATGCGCGCGGGTTGTTGTAGACGACCAGCTCTTTGGCCACCAGTGTCACCAGATAGTCGAGCAACGCGGCTTCATTCGGCTTGACGAGCAAGTAGTCGGAATGCCCTTCGTTGTAGTAGACGACCCGCGCTTCTTCGTCGAACCTGCTGCGGAGTCCATTCGGATTTGGGTCGGGTGCGATGCTTGGCAACTCCCGGGACCGCGGACCCTGCTGGCCGCCGGAAACCGGCTGCGGCGTCTCAACCGGATCAAGCGGTGGTGGAATGAGGTCGTCGATCGTTGGCGGCTCGTCCTTGCCCAGATGCGGCTCGGTCGGATCGAATTCGCCGGCGAGCGACTCAAGAATTCCGCCGGTCCCATCGGGACCTCCGACAAGTGCTCTCATCGGGTTGTCGATGTCGGAGAGTTCCTTGAGCACGCGACGGAAGATTCCCTGGACGGCGTCGACGGGGCTCGCCGTGTTCACCGGCGACGACCTTGCGAGCCTCACGCAAGTTGAGGGCGCGTGTCACACAAGCGTTCGGGGGAGCGCCTACATCGCCTTCGCCGCCCGCAAAACCTCAACGTATTACTTCCAGATCACCGAGGTTGCAACCGGGGGTCCGCTGGTGTTCAACCTCGATCCGCTCGGTACGACCGAGATGGCGTCGGTCTCCTCCGATGAGCGACACGGGAACTCGAGCGCGTCATGGACCGCGATGTCTGCCGATGGCCGCTTCGTCGCCTTCGACTCGGATCTCACGGGCCTGGCTCCCGGGGACGGCCCGGGCGCGGAGGAGGAGGGGGGCTTGGCCGGCTACGACGTCTTCGTACACGACCGGCTCACCCGACGCACCACGCTCGTCTCCGCGTCGGCGCAGGGAGCGAATGGCAATGCCTATGCTTGGTCCCCCAACATCTCCGCCGACGGCCGGTTCGTGGCGTTCCTGTCTGCGGCGTCGAACCTGGTTCCCGGCGACGACCCCGGCGCGCTCGT
>JBKKBA010000140.1:0-3699 GCA_046714275.1 Actinomycetota bacterium | reverse complement strand
TCGTCCAGAGCAGAGCCCAGCACGGTCAGCTTGCGCTTCAGATCTCGCGCATCAATCGACGCCGGTGAGGCCATCGGCGCTCATGATAAACCACCCTAGAGCATTTATTTGCTAACGCTGCCTTAGGTGAGAGCGGGGGTCTGAAGGCCCATTTCCGACAGGCGGGCTGCCAGGGCCTCGGTCGTCAGATCCAGCGCGGCCGCTATGGCGCGCAGGTCCGCGGCTCGAATCGTCAGTACGCGGCCGTTGTAGTCGCCCCGGGCCAACTGAATCGACTCGGCGTATCGAGCCAAAGCCGCGGCCTCGCGCGATGACGGTTCGCGGAGCCTGGCCAGATCCAAGCGGATGCCGCCTTCGGCGCCGGTGCCGTTGGCCTGGGCATCCAGAACAATGGTTGTGTTTTCAAGCTTCGGAAGCATCCGGTCAACCGGGACTCCATAGAAAATGCCCAAACGCTGCAGGCGGGGCACCGAAATGCTTCGCTCGCCGCGCTCGTAGGCGCCCAGGACGGAGGCCTTGAACTCCTTGCCGGAGCGGTCTTCGACGTCGTGGAGCGAGTAGCCCTTCTGCAGACGGATTGCGCGCAGGCGCTCCCCGACCAGCTTCGCATAGGAAGCCGGCATTCCTTCATCCGCCATCGTTAACCCCCTGGGCTAGCGTTTGATCGCCCCGGCAGCGATGCCTCTGCCCGCCGGTCCTTGGTGCGACCACGCAGCGTCGTCAGCGCCCGCGTCTTCGAGAGTATCCCCTTCTCCGATCTGTGACAACCGTTTTGCCCAAGATTGTCCATCAAAACACCACACTAAGTACAACAAAACGGTCGAAGAGGTAAAACCTTCAACCCAGCAGACCGTACCGGCACTGTACGACGGCCACGGCCGCTATGGGTGCTAACTGCGTTCGAAGGACCAGCGACCCCAGCGATGCCGTGCGGCAGCCGCGACGCTCTAGGTCTTCGACCTCGCCGGGCTCCAGGCCGCCTTCGGGACCGACCACCAGCGCCAGCGCGACCGGCGGCTTCGGCGGAAGCAGGTCGGTCAGGCGTTCCTCGGCCTCTTCATGAAGGATCAGCGCGCCGTCGGGAACCCCTGCGACCGTGGCCGGGTCGCCGACTTCCGGCAGCCATGCCCGGCGCGACTGCATGGCGGCCTCGCGGGCGATAGCGCGCAAGCGTCGGGTCTGGGCCGCGGTCTTGGCGTCGTCCCAGCGCGTCACGCTGCGCCGCATGCGCGTCGGCACGACACAGGCGACACCCAGTTGCGTCAGCGCCTGCACGATGTCGTCAAGCTTTCCGTGCTTCGGCAATCCCTGGTAAACGGTCAGCCGCGGCGCCGGCTGATCCACCACGCTACGCGAGAGAACTTCAGCAAACAGAGTCCGTCCGGCCGCCGTCACGCGGGCTGCCGCGACGGAACCGCATCCGTCGGAAATGCTGATCGTTTCGCCGGGCGCGATGCGCAGGACGCGGACCGCATGGGAGGCATCGTCGCCTTCGATCGTGAGCGTGTCCGGCTCGATCGATTCCAGGAAAAACCGATGCCCGCTCACAACGCCCTCACGACGGCCTCACGACCCGCGCAGGACGTCTTTGAAACCGCGCTTGCGGGGCTTGTCTGTCGCCTGGATCTCGCCGCGCGCCTGGGCGAAGCGGCGCATCATCTCTTTTTGCTCCGCATTCAGCTTGCGGGGGATCTCGATCTCGATGCCCAGCACCAAATCGCCGCGACCACGTCCGCCCAGGTGCGGCACGCCCTTACCGCGCAATCGCAGGATCGCTCCCGGCTGCGTTCCCGGCTCGATGTCGATCGCCTCGTCACCGTCCAGCGTCGGAACCGTCACCTGTGCGCCCAGAACCGCCTGCGTCAGCGGCAGCTTCACCATGCAGATCAGATCGTCGCCGTCACGACGGAACACCGAGTCGGGCTCAACGCCGATGTGGACGTACAGATCACCCGGTTCGCCGCCGCGTGCGCCGGACTCCCCGCGACCGCGCACCCGCAGCGTCGTGCCGTGCTCAACGCCGCCCGGCACCTCAACGCTCACCGTGGACGCGCGCATGACGCGGCCGTCGCCGCCGCAGGACCGGCAGGGGGATTCCGCGACCTGTCCCGAGCCGTCACAGCGCCCGCACGGCCTGGCCGTCATCATCGTTCCGAAGATGCTGCGCTGCGTCTGGCGCAACTCGCCCGCGCCGTTGCACACGGCGCAGCGGGTACGGCCCGTCCCCGCCTCGACGCCGGCGCCGCCGCACGGCTCGCACTCGCCGGCCACGTACACCTCGACCTGCTTTTGAACCCCAAAAACGGCCTCGCGAAGCGACAGCCGGATCGTGGTTTCGACGTCCATGCCGCGCTGGGCGACCGGCCGCGGCCCGCGGGTCCGCCGCCCGCCGAAGCCGGCGCCGAAGACCGATTCCATCAAGTCGCCCAGGTCGCCGAACCCGAATGGGTTCCCCGCCCCGGCGCCCGCGCCGGCAGCCCGGCTTCCGTCGTCGCCGAACATGTCGTATCGCTGGCGTCGCTCGGGATCGGAAAGCACTTCGTAGGCGGCGTTGATCTCTTTGAAACGATCCTCGGCATTGCCGTGCGCAGAGGTGTCGGGATGATATTCGCGAGCCAGGCGGCGGTAGGCCCTCTTGATGTCCTCGGCGCCGGCTTCGCGCCCCACGCCAAGCACTGAATACGGATCGGCCATGGCGCTTAGGAGTAGTCCTGGACGGCGTCGCCCAGCAGTTCGGCCATCAGCGATACCAGGGCGATGACGCGTGGATATTCCATGCGGGTCGGTCCGATCACGCCGATCGCCGCGCCGGGCGAATACGGTGCGATGACCAGACTGCACGACTGCAGATCCTCGACGGCGACCTCGTGACCGATGCGCACGCTGGCCGGAGCTTCGGCGTCCGACAGCGCCTGTTGTAGCGGCAGGCGCCGCTCGATCACATCGAACACGCGCGCAAGCTCTCCGGGGCCGGCGAAGGCGGGATTGCCGGCCAGGTTTGCCGTTCCGCCGACCACCAGCTCTTGATCGGCTTTCAGCAGCGCGTCCAGCGCGGTGGCCACGGCTGCGGCGACGGCGGCGGAATCCACCGGCGTCTTCGGATCGTTGGCGACACAACGCGCTTCTTGCTCGGCATCTTCGACCGACGAGCCGGCCAGCGCGCGATTGAGGTCCGCGCCGATGCGGTCCAGGTCGTCTTCGGTGGCGTCGGCGTCCAGTTCGACGACGCGCTTTTCAACGCGGCCCCCGTCGGCGATCAGCACCAGCACCGCGCGGCGCGGCGCCAGCCATGCAAGGTCTAAGTGCTTCAGCCGGCTGGAGTCCAGCCGCGGTGTCAGCGCGGCGGCGGCAAGGTGCGTCGTGCGCGACAGGATCTCGCTGGCGCGATGCAGCATCTCTTCTAGGTCGGCGGGCTCGCCGGCGACGACTTGCTCGATCTGGCGGCGCGACGGCTGGCCCAGACGCGCGGGTTCCTGGCGGTCCACGAAGAAGCGATAGCCGGCGTCGGTCGGGATGCGGCCGGCGCTGGAATGCGGCTGCGCCAGATAACCAAGGTCTTCAAGACGAGCCATGTCGTTGCGGACCGTCGCCGAGGAAACCGCCAGTTTGAACTGGCCGACCAGATGCTTGGAGCCGACGGGGTCGGCCGTGCGGATGTACTCCTGCACGATCGCCACCAGGATGCGGCCCTGCCGGTCG
>JBKKBA010000139.1:0-7333 GCA_046714275.1 Actinomycetota bacterium | reverse complement strand
TGGGGGTATGTGGCCCCGGCGCGCGGGGAGGGGCTTGAGAGCGCCGGTCAGTGGATCCAGACCGTGGTTCCGACCGGCGCCCATTCGTAGAGTTCTTGCGCGTCGCCGACATTGATGCGCACGCACCCGTGCGAGTCGCGACGTCCCAGCTTGGACGCGCCGATGCGCTTGTCGGGGTTCGACTTGTACGGAAGCTCATGGAGTGCGTAGCCGTGCTTTGGGTGCCAGAACATCGCGTAGGGCATCCAGACCTTCCATTTTCGAGACCAGCGCTTCTCGTACTTCGTGTGGACACGGAACGTTCCGGTAGGCGTCTTGTAGCCGTCGCGACCGGTGGAAATCGGGAAGCGGAAGACGACCCGTCCCTCTTCCCACGCGACCAGCTCTTGCTTTTCGATCGAGATCTCGATGGCTTTGCCGGCGGCGGCGGAGAAGTCGTGCTCTTCGCCGATGACCTGCGGGGGCGGAGCGGGCTGCGGCTTTTCGGCTGCAGGCTGTTCGGGTGTGGGCGTGGCCGGCACTCCGGGCGAGGAGGTCGCTGCGGGCGCCGCCGGAGCGCCGGCTGCGACGGGGGTCGGTGCGGTCTTGGAGCCTGCGGTGACGGCGTAGGAACCGGACAGGATCATCACGGCAACGGCTGCGGCAGCGAATCGAACGATCGGTTTCACGGCTTCCATCCCCTTTGCGGTTGCGGTCCGGGCGGACCTGGTTCAACCGTTCGATCATCGAGTCATGGGAACGGCCGGCGATACGTCCGGAAGTCGCAACTTGCCGCCCGGAGGTACATGCCCGAACGGGCAAGGGGGGCGTCCGCGCTGGGGATGAGACTACATGTAGTATACTACTGTTATGGATTTGACCGTTCCGCAAGCGGCCGAGCGTACGGGGCTGGCCGCAGAGACAATCAGGCGCTGGATTCGGGATGGCCGGCTCCCGGCTCGCAAGGTCGGAACGCAGCATCAGATCCAGGAAGTTGACCTTGATCGCATCACGGCGCGTCCACGCTCGCGAAGGGTGGGCGAAGAGGCTGCAGCCTATATTCCCGCGGCGTCGGCGACGACCGACACACTTCTTGATCACATCGTGAGCGACCCGAATGTTCTTGGTGGGAAGCCGGTCATTCGCGGAACACGCATGTCGGTCGAGCATGTCCTGGACTGCCTGGCCGGCGGCTGGAGCGTGGACCAACTGGTCGATCAGTATCCGACGCTCCACCAGATCGACATTCGCGCCTGCCTGGCGTTCGCCGCACGTCGCGTCGCGTCGGAACGAATCTGGCCGTTGCCCGTCTGATGAAGCTCTTGGCAAACGAAAACATTTCCCACGACCTGGTCGATGCGCTTTCGGAGCATGGGTTCGACGTCGCGTCGGTGGCTGCGATCGGCGCAGGAATGAGCGACAGGGATGTGATGCGACTCGCTCACCGCGAGCGGCGCGTCGTGCTTACGCACGACAAGGACTTCGGCCAGACTGTCTACGCTCAACGCGGACGCGCGACAGGAGTGATCCTGATCCGCCTGGGCGACGTGCCGCTCGGTCGCAGAGCACGAACCGTCGCGGCAGCCATCGCCTCACGCGACGATTGGGAAGGCCACTTCTCGGTGATCGAGCCCGGCCGCGTCCGGATGACGCGCCTGCCCGGCGCGGCTACTTCACGAAAGCGTTGAGATTTGAGTTGCCTTCCATGAAGGGGATGCTGCCCAGATCCTTCGCCAGCGGCGAGCCTGGAGTTGGGCGCAGGATGTAGAGGCCGCTGCGGATGTCGGTCACGTAGATCAGTCCGTTGCGGATGATCGGATACGACCACATCGAGACCCACCAGTCGTCATTCACGTCCTTCGTCGCGCCGTAGATCGGCGCGCTGGTATCGGGGACGCTCGCGATCCGCTCGGCCGGCTTGGGAACGAAGAACGCTGCCTGGCCGGGCTTCGCCGGGTTCGCCACGTCGATGACACGCAGTCCTGCCCCGTACCACGACGTCAGCACGTAGCGCGACGTCACCGTCTGATTGTGCATGGAGAACGTCCCATCGATGGGCTTGCCCAGAGAGTTGCGCGACGCACTCAGGACGCCGCTGCAATTCGCTGCGTTGTTCTCCGGAAGGCGAAACTCACCGATCTGACTGGGTCGCACCGTCGGGCTTCCCGCATCCAGCACGCGCATCCATCCGTAGGGACAACCGTCGGTGGTGACGTAGATCTCGTCACCGAGGATCATCGTGTTCGTGCCATTCTGCCCGGGCACGGGCACGGCGCTATGGGTGTTGCCGACGCTTCCTTGCTCGTACAGGAACGGAATGCTCATCAAGCCGGCGGGCTTCAGCGTGGCGTTGGGCGCCGCGTTCGCGATGTCGCTGGCGTCCAGCGTAAGGAAGCCACCGTCCCACTGCGAAACGTACGCGCGAGTCCCATCGGGCGAGAGCGAGATCGAATGCGAGTACCGGCCGGCGCCGACGGGAACATCGCCGGAGAGATTCGACTCCGTCGAACTGAGAGCCGGCGACTCCCCGTGCCACACGCCGATCAGCCTGGGTGCGCTGGGCTTGGATGCGTCCACGATCGCGCCGTCCACACCACTGATCGGAGCCGTCACATACGCGATCACTCGCGGGTGACCATCCACGTTGTGCGCCGGGTTCGGATCCAGCCACAAGTAGAACTCGTGCGGCCGCAACGGATTGAGGTCGATGCGTCCGGTGAGCACCGGCTGCGTGCAACGACCCGACGGGAACGTATAGAAGTAGAGCGAGTGCTGGCCCGGCGTCCTGGCACCCTGTTCCAGATACTTGCCGAACATCTGGACGACAAGCATCTTGAAGTTCGGCAGGTCTACGGCGCGGATCTCCCGGGCCGCGGCATTGAGCACGTTCGAGTTGGGTACGGATCCGACCACGCGCGGCGCCGACGGACGCGCAACATCAACGATTTGGATCGGCTGCTGCACCGTTCCGGGCCGTCGGACGAAGTCGCCGTAGTCGTGCCAGCGCCCGACGTACGCGCAGTTGCCGATCAGCGCGACACCGCCGTTGTTGCCAAGCGCCGGACCTCCCCGCGTGCGCGCCAAGTCGGTGTGTCCGACCAGTTGCAGCCCTTTCGCGACGTGGCTTGTCGGACCGTGCCGGCCGACCAGCTTCGCCGGGACACCGGCTACTGATGTGGGACCCGCGGCAGGAGCCGCGAGCGGCGCGATCGCAACCGCTACCAGAGCGAAGACTGCCACATGCATGCGTCTGTTCATATCAAGGGCATTCGCTCCGGCCACCATGAACTCCTGCTTTACCGAACAAGGGTGCGGGCTGCGCGCAAGATCGCCTCTGCCGAACGTTCGACGTCCTCCAGGGTGGTCGCCCAGTTGGAAACCGAGATCCGCATGACCGGCCGGCCGCGCCACACGCTTCCGCTCAGCCAGCACGTGCCGTCCCGCTGAACCTGTTCGACGACCGCGGGCGCAATGTCTTCGCCGGCGGCGTTGGTGAAGGCGACCAGCACCTGGTTCAACACGACGTCGTTCAGGATCTCAACGCCGGGTTCGGCGCCAAGCAGCTCGGAAAACCGGCGCGCGCACCGGCAGCATCGCTCGATCATCTCCGTGACACCCGCCCGGCCCAGCGATCGGAGCGCCGCATAGACCGTGAACCCGCGTGCTCGCCGCGAGAACTCCGGCGTCCAGTCCATCTGATCGCGCTGGTTGCCTTCGCCGTGAATCAGATAGGCGGCATGCACGCCGACGGCGGCATTGTGCGCCTCAGGATGTGCGCAAACGGCAAACCCGTTGTCGTAGGGAACGTTCAGCCATTTGTGACCGTCGGTCGTCCACGAATCGGCTCGCTCGACGCCGTCGATCAGACCGCTGAGCGCCGGCGAGGCCGCCGCCCACAGACCAAACGCGCCGTCGACGTGCGCCCAGGCGCCGTGTTCATGCGCGACATCGCAGATCGCTCCGATCTGATCGAAGCTGCCGGTGTTCACATCGCCCGCCTGCACGCACACGATCGTGGGACCGTCCGGGCCGGCCGCCAGCGCGCGCGCGACCCCCTGCGCATCAATGCGACCCTGGTCGTCGCCGGGTACCACCTGAAGCGACGACGCTCCGATGCCCAGGTACCTCAGAGCCCGGTCCAGCGTGACGTGCCGGTGCTCCCCGACGATCACGCGAACCCTGGGGGCGCCGAACAGGCCGTCGGCGTTCACGTCCCATCCGGTCTTGGCAAGCACGTGATGCCGCGCCGCGGCCAGCGCCGTGAAGTGCGCCATCTGGGTGCCGGTGACGAACGCGAACGATGCGTGTGAAGGCAAGCCAAAAAGTTCGATCAGCCAGCGGCCGGCGACCTCCTCGACGATCGCGGCGGCCGGACCGGCGGCGTACAAGCCCGCGTTCTGGTCCCAGGTGCTGGTCAGCCAGTCCGCCGCGAGCGCCGCCGGGAGCGCTCCCCCGATGACGAAACCGAAGAACCGGCTGGACGGCGTTCCCATCAGGCCGGGGGCGGCCGATTGCGCAAGCGCATCGATCACTGCGACGGAGTCCATGGGCCCGTCGGGCATTGCACCGTCCAGCGCCGCCCGTACCTCTTGGAGCGACACTTCCGGGCCGACCCTTCGCTGCGGAAGCGCCTCAAGAAAGCTTCGCGCGTGCTTCGCCGCAGCGTCCAGCACGTCGTAGCCGGCCATCGTCCCTCCCCGTTCGTTCGCTCGGCTCCATCGGGGCAGATAGTAATCGTGGGGCGCCACGCCTTGTCACTTGGTCATCCCGATGAACCTTGCATACGGAGAGCCGATCGCCGTCTGTGGGATTCCTGGGGCGTCGCGGGTACACTTCGCTCCGTGCCTGTCTGCTCCCGTTGCAGCGAGGACAACCCCGGTCGTGCCCGGTTCTGTCTGGCCTGCGGCGCGCCCTTCGCGGCGATCGCACCCGCCGACGTGGCCCTGCCGCTCCCCGACCACGCGCGCCCTCCGGCGCCGCCGCCCGACGGGGCGCCGCTGCTGGAAGTGCGCGCGCTTCGGAAGACGTTCGGATCGCAAGAGGTCCTGTGTGGCGTGGACCTGTCCGTCCAACCCGGCGAAGTTGTGGTGATCCTTGGCCCGTCGGGGTCGGGGAAGTCCACACTGCTTCGGTGCGTGAACGGGCTGGAGCCGGTGGACGGCGGCGAGGTGATCTTCTCCGGACGGCCGCTGCCCACCTCGCCGCGAGAGCTTCCCGCCGTGCGCGCATCGATGGGAATGGTGTTCCAGCAGTTCAATTTGTTCCCGCACATGACGGCGCTGGAGAACATTGTCCTGGGGCCGGTGAAAGTCAAGGGCCTCACGCGCCCTGTTGCCGAGGAGCGGGCGCGGGCGCTGCTGGAGCGGGTCGGCATCCCCGAAAAGGCAGATGCGTTCCCGGCGGAGCTGTCGGGTGGCCAGCAGCAGCGCGTGGCGATCGCGCGCGCGCTGGCGATGGATCCGGCGCTGATGATGTTCGACGAGCCGACATCGGCGCTGGACCCCGAGATGATCAAGGAAGTTCTGGACGTGATGGCCGACCTTGCGCGGGACGGCATGACGATGCTGGTCGTCACGCACGAGATGGGGTTTGCCCGCGCCGTCGCCCATCGGATCGTGTTCATCGACGAAGGCGTGATCGTGGAGGAAAACACGCCTGCTCGCTTCTTCACCGACGCATCGCATGAGCGAACTCAGCAATTCTTGGCTCGGATCCTGATCCACTGAAAGGAGGCACTATGCGGAAGGTGATTCTGGCAACGCTGGCCTTGGCGCTGGTTGCGTCGGCGTGCGGGGACAAGGACGACAAGGCGCGCGACCCCGGCGGGCCGAAGACGTTCCCGGCGGGCAGCGCGATGGCCGAGATCGTGGCCAAGGGGAAGATGATTGCCGGCGTGAAGTTCGACGTCCCGCAGTTCGGCTTGCTGAACCCGGCGACCAGCAAGCCGGAAGGCTTCGACGTGGACATGGCCAACGCGATCGCAAGAGCGCTGGGAGTGAAGGCCGAGTTCGTCGAGGCGATCTCGAAGAACCGGATCCCGTTCCTCAACGAGGGCAAGGTGGACGTCGTGTTCTCGACGATGACGATCACCGAGGCTCGCAAGAAAGAGATCGACTTCTCGGTCGTCTACTACGTCGCCGGTCAGCGGTTCCTGACCAAGAAGGCGAAGCCGCTGGGCGCCGCGGCCACCGGGAAGAAGGTCTGCACATCAAAGGGATCGACGTCGGAGACAAACGTGCGCGCCTTCAAGCCTGGACTAGAGGTCGTGTTGCAGGACGGGTACGCGCAATGCTTCCAGTTGCTGCAGAACGACCAGGTTGACGCGGTGACCACCGACGACGTCATCCTGCTGGGCTTTCTGAAGCGCGACCCGACAACGTTCCAGCTTGAGGGCGAGCCATTCTCGGTCGAGCCGTACGGCGCCGGCCTCAAGAAGGGCCGAACGGGCTTGGCTGAGTTCGTAAGCGGCGTGATCAAGGCGATGAAGGCCGACGGCCGCTGGGCAGCGATCTACAAGAAGTGGATCACTCCGATCAACGGACAGAAGGGAACGCCGCCGGGCGACGATGTGAAGGCTGCAAAGCCGACGCCGGCCGCCACGTAAACACACGGCGACACAGTTGATCATCGCGCGTTTCGGGGAGGTGCTCGTTGAGCACCTCCCCTTCCTTGCGCGCGGCTACCGCACCACGGTGCTGCTGGTTGCGGTCGCTTTTGTCGGCGCTTTGGCGCTGGGGACGCTGCTGGCTGCGGGGCGGCTGGCGCCCGTGCCGGTGCTACCCGGTCTGGTTCGCGCGGAAGTCGAGCTGTTCCGCAACACGCCGCTGGTCGTGCAGATGGGGCTGTTCTGGTTTGGACTTGGCAGCATCGGGATCCGGCTGACCCCGTTCACGGCGGGAGCGCTGGCGCTCAGCCTGTATACCGGCGCCTACGTCGCGGAGGTGCTGCGAGCCGGCGTCACGACGGTCGCAGCCGGACAGACCGACGCTGCGAAGGCGCTGGGCTTGACCTTCGTGCAGAGCCTGCGGCACGTGATCATGCCGCAAGCGTTCCGGACGGTCATCCCGCCGCTTGGAAACCTGCTGATCGCGATGATCAAGAACTCGGCGATCGCCTCCGCTATCGCCGTTCCCGAGCTGCTCTACCAGTCCGAGGTTTTGGAGGGCCGCACCTTCGCAACGTTCGAGATCTTCACCGGTGTTCTGATAGGGTTCTTGTCGCTCACCCTTCCGGCCGGCTGGGCCGTGCGCCGGCTGGAGCGAAGACTGGCGATCAAGCGATGAAGCGCCGGGTGATCGGAGCGACGATCGGGCTGGCTGCGGCGGCGGGGCTGCTGGCGATCATCTACCGGATG
>JBKKBA010000138.1:0-3812 GCA_046714275.1 Actinomycetota bacterium | reverse complement strand
GCCTTGCACGCGCCGGAAGCCGCGCAGCAGATCGGCTGGTACCGTCCCGATCTTGCGATGGCCGGCATGGGAACCGGCCGGTCCTTCGGCGACTCGTTCTCCTCGTTTGGGCCAAGCTTTACCGCGTCGACCAGCGCCGCGTTTGCCACCGCCCCATCCAGCGGTTCGGGCGGGGGCGGCGGCTTTTCCGGAGGAGGCGGTGGAGGCGGTGGAGGCGGTGGAGGAGGCGGCGGCGGTGGTGGTGGCGCGGATTAGGGTTGCGCGCGCCAGACTCGCACGTACGGCAACCCGTTGATCTCAAGCGTGTAGAGCGGATTCGTGCTCTCGTATTTGCGGTAGAGATAGTTGAAGCGCCCCGTCTGCACGCTTGAGATGTAGAACAAGACCAGGTCTGCCTGCGATGCCGCGTCATCTTGCAGCCGCACGGTGGTGCCCGCGTAGAACTCTTCGAACTGCGTGACGCGCGACGCGGCGATCGTGGTTGTAGTCGCGCCGGGACGACCCGACAGCGCGGTCGCCGCTTCGTCTAAGCCCTCGCCCCAGCCGACGACCAGCACGTGCTGTGCGGTCTTCGGACCGCCGGCCAGCCAATTGAAGTGCGCGAACCGGTAGGGATGAAGCGCCAGCCCCGGCACCGCGTGAACCGCCAAGGCTGCAGCGGCGACCCCTGCCGCGGCGGCGGCCCCGGCGGCGGTGGCGGCCACTGGGGCGCGATTGCGAATCCAGCGGAGCGCCGGCACCGACGCGACGCCCACCGCAAGCCCGGCCGCGGCGAACGACGGCAGCACGTACCGGTCGCCCTTCTTCATCCCGACGCTCATGAAGGCCATGAACGCCAGCGCGAACAGCAGCAGCGCGGCGGCCAGACGCGCGTCCGCGTTGACGCGACGTTTGCGAGCAGCCCACACGGCCGTCGCGATCGTCGCCGGCACCATCAGGATGCTGCTGCGCCACAGGAACGCGATGGGATAGAACAGCGGCCCCGGATCGCCGACGTGCCGGCCCAGGAAGAACCCGGTTGAGTCGTCGGTTGCGCCGCGCCCGGCGCTCGATAACAGCAAGCCGGCGACATGCAACGGTCGAGCCCACACGCCGGGCCAGATCAGCACATAGACGGCTGCCGCCGATCCGGCCCAGATCACAAAGCGGCGCACGATCCCACCGCCATCGCGCCACAGGGCAACCAGAGTGGCGAAGACCAGGAACAGGGCCGGCTGCTTGGTCACCAGCGCCAGGCCGGCGAACGCGCCGGAGGCGATCAGGTATCCGCGCCGCGCGGGATTGCGCAACGCCAGCAGCAGCGCCAGGAACGCGGCCAGCGCGGCCAGCGTCATCAGCCCGTCTAGGTGAAGCACGGTCAGGTGCTCGCCGACAAAGGGATCCAAGGCGACCAGGAAGGCGCCGGCCGCCCCGGCGCCTTCGCCCGCCAGGCGCGACAGAAGCCGCCACACGACCAGCAGCAGCAGCGCCGCAGCGATGCTCATCGCGATCCGGGCCCGGCCGTAGCGATCCTTCAGCGTGGCGTCATCGCCAAGGGTGCGCTGTGCCAGCCCACCGATCCACATCGTGGGGACCCCGGGATGCCCGGTCTCGATGGCATCGCCAAAGCGTCCGTCGAAGACCGCCGTCACGAATCGGTCGGAACGGTCGATCCAAAGGCTCTCGTCGATCGTCAGCGCCGTTGCCGGAGCCATGGCGCGCGGAACCACCACCGCAGCGGCGATTCCAGCGGCCGCCAGGAACCGGAAGAGGAACACGCGAGAGACGGCAGGCATCGGAGTAGCGCGAATCATAGATAATGGAGTCATGCTTCGCACCGAGAGCGACACGCCCGACCTTCTTGCCGATCTGAATCCGCCGCAACGCGAGGCCGTCGCCTACAGCGGCGGGCCGTTGCTGGTCGTCGCCGGCGCCGGCAGTGGAAAGACGAAGGTGATCACGCATCGGATCGCGTCGCTGATCCGCGATCAGCATGCATCGCCGTTTTCGATCCTGGCGATCACGTTCACGAACAAGGCCGCCGCAGAGATGAAGGAGCGCGTCGGCAAGCTGGTCGGCGAGCGGCTGGGCAACGCCATGTGGGTCATGACGTTCCATTCGGCATGCGCGCGCCTGCTGCGGCGCGAGGCCGCTCGCCTGGGCTACACCAGCAGCTTCACGATCTACGACGCCGCCGATTCCGAGCGCGTCACGAAGCTCTGCATGGATGATCTGGACATCGACACGCGCCGTTTCACGCCGCGCCAGGTGCACAACGTTATCGGGCACGCCAAGGACGATCTGGTGGACGAGGACCTGTTTGCCGAGCGCGCGTCGTCGTTCGCCGACCGCTCGATCGCCGAGGTCTACCGCGCCTACCAGCAACGGCTTCGCCGGGCGAACGCGATGGACTTCGACGATCTGATCTTCAACACCGTGCATCTGTTCAACCTGTATCCCGACGTGCTGGCCGCTTACCAAGAGCGCTTCAAGCACATCCTGGTGGATGAGTTCCAGGACACCAACGCCGCGCAATTCCGTCTGGTGTCGATGCTGGCGGCGAAGGACCGGCAGATCTGCGTGGTCGGGGATCTGGATCAGTCGATTTACAAGTTCCGGGGCGCGGACTTCCGCAACGTCCTGCGCTTCGAAGAAGAGTTCACCGACGCGCGCATCATCACGCTGGAGCAGAACTACCGGTCCACGCAGACGATCCTGTCGGCGGCGAACGCCATCATCGAGCACAACCGTCATCGCAAGCCGAAGAACCTGTGGACCGATATCGAGGCCGGCGACAAGATCGTCCGCTACCTGGCCGACGACGAGCGCGACGAGTCGGTGTGGATCGGGCGAGAGATCGAGCGCCTTCGCGAAGAAGATGCCCAGCAGTATCGCGACATCGCGATCTTCTACCGGACCAACGCCCAGTCGCGCGTGTTGGAAGAGGCGTTCATTCGCTACGGGCTACCCTACCGCGTGGTCGGATCGCTCAGGTTCTACGACCGCAAAGAGATCAAGGACGCGATCGCATACCTGCGCGTCCTGATCAACCCGGCCGACGAAGTCTCGTTACGGCGGGTCATCAACGTGCCGAAACGCGGCATCGGCGACCAGACCGTGGCGGCACTGGAGCGGTTCGCACGCGGCTCGGATATCGGGATCGGTGACGCGGTCGATCGCGTCGAAGAGATCGTCGACCTCTCCGCCCGGGCGCGCAGCGCGGTCGGTGGAGTCGCCGATCTGCTACGCGGCTTGCGGGAGCGCGTCGAGCGGAACGACTCGGTCGCCGAGGTCCTGGCAGCCGCGCTGGACCGCTCGGGCTACATCGCCGAGCTGGAAGCCGAGCGATCGATCGAGGCGCTGGGGCGCATCGAGAACCTGAAGGAGCTGGTGGGAGTCGCCGGCGAATTCGACGCAGCCAACCCCGAAGTTGGCTTGCGTGAGTTCCTGCAGCAGGTTGCGCTGGTTTCCGATGCCGATGAGATCAACGAAGAAGAAGGCAGCGTCACGCTGATGACGGTGCACATCGCCAAGGGGCTGGAGTTCCCCGTGGTATTCATCGTCGGTCTGGAAGAAGGCGTCTTCCCGCACGCGCGCTCGATGGCCAAGCCCGAAGAGCTGGAAGAGGAACGCCGGCTTATCTACGTCGGTATTACGCGAGCCAAGAGGCGTCTGTACCTAACTCACGCGTACAGCCGGAACCTGTGGGGCGGATCCAACTACAATCCGCAGTCGCGTTTCTTGCACGAGATCCCCACCGAGCTGGTCGAAGCCGTCGGTCGCGACGCCGGTGTTGGTGGGAAACCCGTCGCGTCGGTCGCCGCGCGCCCCGG
>JBKKBA010000137.1:0-3058 GCA_046714275.1 Actinomycetota bacterium | reverse complement strand
CTCCTGCAGCGCTTCCAGACGACCGTGCAACTGCATCAGCGCTCGTCGATCCACTCGCTGCGTCTCCTCCTCCTCTCTCTTCCTCCATGCACGCTGACGCTCCGCTCCGCTCTCATACTGCCGTGGCCTTCCCATTTCTCCCCTCCTTTCTCCGTTTTGTCTCGTTACGTTACTCCTCCGCGACCCCTTTCGGCTCCGACCCCGCCGGCTCTCCCTCCTTTCCTACCCCTCCCGGCTTCTTTTGCTGCGCCTGCTCCATCCGGTAGCTCGGCAGGTTCAGCTCCACGATCACACTGTGATGCACCAGCCGGTCGATCGCCGCCGCGGTTGTCATCGGATCCTTGAAGATCGCTTCCCACTTCGAGAACGGCAGATTGCTCGTGATCAGCACGCTCCCCCGCTCGTACCGCTCCGCCAACAACGTGAACAGCACTTCCATCGCCACCGGAGCTTCCGGCTCTTCTCGGCTCTGCTTCGCCTTCTTCGCCTGCTCCGCTCGGTAGCTCGGCAGGTTCAGCTCGATGATCACGCTGTGATGCACCAGCCGGTCGATCGCCGCCGCCGTCGTCATCGGGTCCTTGAAGATCTGCTCCCATTGCGAGAACGGCAAGTTGCTCGTCAGCATCACGCTGCCCCGCTCGTACCGCTCCGCCAGCAGCGTGAACAGTACCTCCATCTCCTCCCGGCTTTGTTGCACATAGCCCAGGTCGTCGAGCACCAGTACCCCGAACCCCGCCAGCCGCTTCAGTACCCGACTCAGCTTCAGGTCCCGCTTGGCGATGAGCAGCTCCTGCACCAGCAGGTTGCACGTCGTGAACAGCACCTTGCGGCCCGAACGCACCAGCTCCTGGGCGATCGCGGCCAAAAGATGCGTCTTCCCCGAGCCCACGCTCCCGAAGGCCAGCACGTTCTCGTGCCGATCCACGAACGTCCCCTCCAGCAGCAGCCGGGCCTGCTGCACCACCTTCGCCGGCAGCCGCTTCAGGTCCAGCGCCGGCCAGCTCTTCTCCTGCGGTAGCTGGGACTGCCGCAGCAGCCGCGCGATCCGGCCGTTGCGCCGCTGCTGCACCTCCCGCTGCGCCAGCTCCAGCAGGAAGCGCTCGTAGCTCAGGCCCTCCTGCTGCGCCCGTCGCGCCACCTCCTCGAAGCTGCCCCGGAAGGTCGGCAGGTGCAGCTCCCTCAGGTACGCCTGCAACGTTTCCTTCTCGCTCCGCTCGTCTGCCATCGTCGGCCTCCTTGCCGTCCAGTAAGGCGTCGTACTGCGCCAGGTCCACCGGCGCCACGGCCACCTCGATCACTGACAACGCACGGTCACTACGACGCAATCCTTGCTCCACGGCTGCGGCCGTCCAGGGGCCGCCGGACCGCAGCAACTGCTCCAGCACCGCCTCGACCCCGGCCTCGCTCTCCCGCGCCGCCAGGTACAAGATGCCCAGGTACTCCCGGGCCGCGCGCTCCGGCTGCTGCTCGGCCAGCCGGTCGTGGACCAGGCGGAAGCGGCTCGACGGGAACAGCTCGTCGCGGTAGCGGTAGCCGGCGAACGCCCCCGGCTTGCGCACCAGCCAGTCGATGACGTGCCGGTAGGCGATCCGGTGCTTGCCCCGGCCGCGCAACCGCGGCAAGCGCTCGACCAGGCCCTGGGCGTACCAAACCTCGATGTGGTCGGCGTGCAGCCGCGCCTCCACCCATTCCCCGATCAGCCGGCTGGCCACCGAGTACGTGTTGCCGCCGACGTGGATGGTGCTGCCACAGTCCACCCGCACCCGCACGCGCTGGCAGGCGTCGAGGCGCTGCCCCGGCAGCGGCCGCAGCAGGGCCAGTTCCTCGACCAGCCGCGCCCGCCGGCCCTGGTTCCGCTGCACGAACAGCTGCCGCAGGAACGCCTCGTACGCCGGCCGGCCGGCGAAGTCCCGGCTGCCGCGCAGCATCAGGGCCTGGTCCAGCGCCCGCTTGAACTGCCGGTGGCTCTGCTCCACGTCGCCGTTCTCGTGCGACTTCGTCGGGTTGATCGCCTGGCCCCGCAGGCCGTAGTGCCGCAGCAGCGCCTGGTAGCGCCGCTGAAAGGTCGGGCGATCACTGCCGGGCGGGACGGCCGCCGTCAGGGCGTCGGTGCGATGCACCTCGGGAACGCCACCCAACTCGGCCAGGGCGTTCTGTAGGCCGTCGCTGAGGCTCTCGAAGCTCTCGGCGAAGCAGACCGTGCCGGTTTCCCAGTTCGAGTAGGTCAGCACGAAGTGGTAGAGCAGATGGGGGAACGGCTGGCCGTCGATGGTCACCTGCAGACTGGTCGCGTGCGTGAAGTCGGAGGCGCACAGGTGGCCGGGTGGGTGGACCTGGCTGAAGAAAACCTCCTTGGCCGGCCCGTGCAAGGCGCGCCACTGCTTGAGGTGGCGTTGCAAGGTGCGCAATTGCCCGTCGGCAAAGCGGCCGGGGTATTCGCGCTGAAGCCACTCGAACACCGTCTTGGCCTCCAGGCCGGGGTTGAGGGTCAGTTGCTCTTCGACGCGCGGCCAGACCTCCGCGAAGGGGTTGGGGCGCGTCCTCCAGGTATGCTGCATGCGCACCTCGCTGGGCAGCCGGCCGAGCCGGCGGTACTTGCGCGCGGTCTTGTCGTCGAGGCCGGCCTTGGCGGCGGCCTGGCTCGTGGTCAGTCCCTGGTGGTCCAGGCGGCGGAGACGGCGGATCTGTAGGTCGGTGACCATCCGAAACCTCCTTGTGGGAAGGGCTTCGGGTAGGCTACCGGGCGCAGCGGACCGGGAAATCTAATCGTCGTTGAAAGGCCGGGGGACTCACGCCGGATCGGGAAATCTAATCGTCGTCGGGCGGGATATACAGTTGTCGTCCATCAGTGTTGGCCGGCTCAGCGTGTTCCCCACGCGCGTGGGGGTGAACCGCAATGCTGACAAGAATGCGTCCCACTTGATGCCGTGTTCCCCACGCGCGTGGGGGTGAACCGGCCACGGCGGGCGTATGCGTCTCAGCCAGCGAGTGTTCCCCACGCGCGTGGGGGTGAACCGCACACGGCACCGCAGGATTTTCTCTATACGCGGGTGTTCCC
>JBKKBA010000136.1:0-3343 GCA_046714275.1 Actinomycetota bacterium | reverse complement strand
CCGACCATCCCGCCCTACCCCACGGTGCCACCCCTTCCCACGATCCCACCGATCCCCACGTTCACGCCCGGCCCGCTCCCAACCATCCCACCGATCCCCACGTACTCACCCGGCCCGTTCCCGACGATTGGCCCGATACCCACGTTCACGCCCGGCCCTATTCCCACCATCCCGACGATTCCGATCACCGGTCCGCGCACGCCCTGGATTCCCGCGAACGCCGGGGTCATGTGGTACGGACCCGGCGCGTTCTCGGCGTTTCCCGCGCAGCCCCTGGGCGAAGCAGGTGGCTCGATCTGGCTGACGCGCCGGATCGGCGTGTCACCGCATTCACCGACCAACATGCTGATGGGTTCGTTCCTCAACGGCGCGTACGTTTCTCAGGGTGGCGCCGCTTGGGTGAGCGCGACGCCGGGCTGCCTGCTGCCGGCCCTATCGCCCGTCGGCTTCCAGGAGATCTGGGCGCTCTCGCGAGCGGTTGTGATGGCCGCAAGCGGCCTTGATTCCTGCGGTGTGGAGGGGATCGCCTACGATCCACTGGTTCCCGGACGTGTTTACGTGAGCGCCTACGATGCTCCGACGCTCTCCACGATCGATCCGGGAGGCGTCTTCGTCTCCGACGACGGAGGGTCCCACTGGCGAAAGCTGCTGGATGGGATTCGCGGAGCCGGTCTAGCCGTCGGCCGCCCCGGCGGGCTGACCGCGACAATCGTCGCCGGATACATCCAGCAGACCAACTTGAATGTCGGCGTGACGCCCGGGAACGGGAGCCTTTCGATCTCTACCGACGACGGCGCCTCGTGGCGAAACGTCATCCTGCCGGTGTCGGGCTGTGCCGACGGCGTCGGCACCTCGCAGCGGCTGACGGCGACGGTGGCATTCAATTCTCTCGATCAGAGGATCGTCTACGCCGGAACCAACGCGGGCCTGTATGTATCGACGGACGCCGGTACCACGTGGCGGCTGGCTCGCCAAGCCTGCGGAGGGCTGTGGGGAATCGGCGCGGCGCGCGACGGCCGCGTTTTCTTCGGCGATAACAGCGGTGCTGTCTACGAATCCGACGCGGCCGCCACCGCTCTGCGGCTCATCACCGACGTCGGGGACGGCTACGTTCAAAGCGTCGAGTCCGATCTGCTGAACCCGTCTCGCATCTATGCGGCCGTGTGGAGCGGCGGCGCATCAAGCGTCTACCGGATCGATTCCGCCTCCGGAGTGACGGTCAAGATGGGCGACTCATTGCTTCCCGACGTCGCATTCATGCCGCAGCCGTTCCCGTTCGCTTTCAACGGGCGGAACGGGACGGCGCCGTCGCTGTTCCTGGCTCGTCCGCCGGGGCGGTTGTACGTATCGACGGTGACGCGCGGCGCGTTCGTGCGAGGAGAGTGAGCCGTGATCACGAAGGCTCGGCCCGAGCGATGGCGTCCAATTCGGCGAAACCGGCCGGGCCGAGCGCCAGCGTAACCTCGTCCTCGAACAACCGGTAGACCGGCACCGGGTCCGGCTGCGGGCGGCTGCAGCTTCCGCCGCTTTGAAAGACTGGGTTGCTGTCGGCAAGCTGCAGGACGCCGGCGTCGAACTCCAGCGGGTGCAGCGCGCACCAGAACGGCTTGAATCGCCACGGATGCTCGCCGGCCGCAAGCCCGGCCGCCTGCAACGCGCACTGCCGGTCCTGCCTTAGAAAGACGCACGATCGCCCTGCGGGATGCGTGGCGTCGGGAAGGACAACGGTGCCCTCCGCGGTGCCGCCCAGCGGGTGATCGGGTTCGTTCTGGACCACGCCGTCGAACCAGCCGGCGGGGTCGCGGCGTTCCGGCGAAAGGTGTGGCCGGATCAGGTCGGTGTGCCTGCGAATGTCGACGACCTCAGTCGAGAAGACCCACACGCCGGCGGTGCAGCATGAGGCCTGGCACTGTTCCATGACGCATCGGCCGATCGGGCGTTTCTCAAGCAAGACACGATCCACTTTCGTGTCGTGGATCGTGATGATCTGGCGCCCGTCCATGGATCCCCTTTCCCGTCCCATCCTTGGCCGCTGGTGGTTCGACCGTCAAATCCTTCCGTCCGGGTGTGGCTGTGGCCAAACCCCCTTGATTTCGAACTGTCCTATTTGCTAGGGTTAAGCAGTTCGAGGGGGGATGCCGTGGGGACTAGCACCATTCGTCTGGGGCGCCGGGGATTTCTTCGGCTTGGCGCCGCTGCCGCAGGGACGATCGCGACCGGTGCGCTGCCCGGCGGAAAAGCCTCTGCAGGCCCCAAGACCAATACCATGCCAGCCTGGCGTCTTTCGACGCACGGCCGCAGCGCGTGCAGCGCGTGCAAGGCTCACGGCGCCAACTTGTACTTCCGCGCCCCGGCGTTTGCGCAGCGAACGCGGGCGCACACCGGCTGCAACTGGCCGGTGCTGAAGCAGTACATTCCCAAGGCGGACTATGAGCGCTACTTTGCGAATGGCGCGGTAATCTACGACAAGAGAAGCGGCCCGCGTCGCGCCTGACGCGGTAAAAGAAGGAGGAATGGACAAGGCCTTTTGGAAGGGGAAGACTCGAGCGGTACGGGTGACCCGCTAAGAACGGAGCTACGGTCGTTCGGGGGAAGAAGAGGCCGCTGTTGCGTGCCGAACCAGGGGGAACGTTGGACCTGCAGAACTTCTTGGAAGCCGCGAGGTGACTGAGGGGAAACCGGTTAGGCTGTCGAGGTCGTCGATTTCGAGGATGTCGAGAGGTCCGGAGAGCTGTGGTGAAGGCGGAAACCCTCCCCTTCCAGAGGGCCTTTGTCATACCCAAAACCGCGTCGCCCGCCGGGCGGCGAGGTAGTCGCGCTGAATGTCGCGGGGTTGATCTCCACAGCGTCAAGACGGGCACGCAACCCGTTCGAATCCTTGAACGCGGCACACCCGCGTGAGTACAGTGATCCCCACCGGCCGGATGAGGGGGATTGTGGTGAAGAAGCTGGGCGAAGCGATGGGATCGTTTTCCTATCCCCTTGCCCCCGAGTTCACCGAGCCTGACTGGCGCCGGCTACCTGGGTTCCGCGACGTAACTCCGAGCGACTGGGAGAGTGCGTCGTGGCAGCGGGCTCACTCGGTGAAATCTCCCCGTGGCCTGAAAGACGTGTTCGGCTCGGCGCTCTCCGATGGCCTTTCCGCCGACATCCAGCGGGATCAGCTTGAGCGAGCGACGATGCCGCTGCTGATCCCGCCGCAGATGCTGAACACCATGGACGAGCAGGACCTTGCCGGCGACCCTGTGCGTCTTTACATGGTCCCTGCCTCCTGCGACCGTCATCCTGAATGGCCGAGCCATCCGTACGCGGCCCGTGATCCGCTGGCCGAGTCGGAGATGTC
>JBKKBA010000135.1:0-3276 GCA_046714275.1 Actinomycetota bacterium | reverse complement strand
GGCTGAGCCTCCGCGTGCGGGTGCCCGGAGGGAACGAGGTCGCCCAGGTCGCGGTCAACGACCAGGCCCACGCCAAGTTCGACCGGGCAACCGGGACGATTGACCTCACCGGTTACACCGGCGATTTGAAGCTATCAATCCAGCACTGACCCTGTACAGCGAGGATCGCTCCGGGTAGGGCCGAACCGGTTAATGGCCTTTGAAGTCAAGGTACGTTCCTTCTGCGCGACGATTTTTTCACGCTTTTGGTTGCTCCAGATGCGCTTGACGGTCCGCTGACTCTTCGGGCGCCGGGGAGCTTCGGCGTTCAGCGTCCCCACGTGGCGGCGCCTTTTCCCTCACCCCGGCCCTCTCCCACAAGTGGAGAGGGAGGCTTGGTGGTCGGGCCGATCAAGCCCTTTGCCTCGGCTCGTTCGACGGCGACGGCGAGCCGAGTTGCGTCAGCAGCCGGGTTTCGCGCCGTCACGCCCCAGAAACTTCTCCGTGCCGCTGGCCGGCCAAGCAAATCGGCGGGATCGACGGAAAAACCAACGATGAACGATGAACGATGAGACAGACATTGTTTGTCTCATCGTTCATCGTTTATCGTTCATCGTTTCTTCTTCGTCGTCGGCTCGGCGAGCGGGCCTCCAGGTGAGCGGGTCATCGATCGCTGACCCAGCCCGGCAGGGCGCAGGCCTCGATCACCACCGCCGCCGGCCGTTGGTGCTCCAACATCCGTTGCAGTGTCGTGCGACTCGTGCTGAACGTCTCGAACCGCGCCCCCGCCGCGGCGGGATCATAAACGCAAGCGACGGACTTGTATTTCCCGAAGTCGATGGCGAGAATGGAGGACGTGGTTGCGGTCATTGGAATCGCAGTCATGGCAAGCTCCCGGTGAGGGTGAAAGGGAATCGAAGACTCTGAACAATTTCAGATTACCTCGATCCCCCACGGCTCCCCATGAACTGCCTTTGCGGGTTCGCCGTCCCTGTGCCGCCGAGCGCAAGTGTTCCCGAATCCCAAGCCGGTCGTTGGGATGGATGCCGCGGGCGGCCGTGGGCCGCATTGTGGAGGTGGCGGAACGGACAGTTCGATGGCGGATGCTTTACGTCGCCGTGGCCATCGGCGCGACGGGGACTAACTGATAGCCCAACGCCGCCGCCTTGCGTTGGAGGCTCCGCTCCAGTTGTCGGCGCATCTTCTGGTCGTACTCGGCCAAGCTCTGCCGCACATACTCCGTGCCGTATTTGAGCATCCGATACACCAAACCCGCCAGCTTGTGCGCCGTCGCCGTCACCGCTCCCTTGCCGCCGATGCGACTCTTGATGCGGCGATAGAACTGGCCCAGCGGCGTCTGCGTGCGCCCCACGGCTTGAGCCGCCATGCGCAGCGCGATGGCCACGCGGTTCTTGCCCTTGCGCGGGCCGCGCTTCTTGATCGTCTTGTTGCTCTCGTGCTGACGCGGGCACAAGCCCAGCCAACTGGCGAAGTGCTTCTCGGTCGGGAAGCGACTCACATCGACGCCGATTTCCGCCAGGATCACCAGCGCCGTGCCGACGTCGATGCCGTCGATCTCCGTCAGGTCGACGCCCAAGGCGCGGAATAGCGGGCCGGTCGCGTCGAAGCTCAGGTCGTTGGCCTTACGGCCGCAGCGCCGCGGCTTGTCGGCCCGCGGCTTGTCCCCGGACCGCTTGGGCAGCGTGTCCAATTCGGCTTGGATCATGGCATCGCACTGGTCGATCTGCTGGTGGTGGAACTGGTACAACTCGAACGCTTGCCGCAACGCGAACAGATGCTCGGGCCGCCAGGTCCCCTCCAGGGCCGCCGCGATGGTCGCTTCGTCGTTCTTGCACTTGGGGTCGCGCAGCCGGGCGAGGACGCGCGGATCGCGCTCGCCGTCGAGAAGGGCGGTGATGATCTTCCGCCCGGTCAGGCCGGTGATGTCGGCAACGACCTCGGTCAGTTTGACGTTCATCTGTTCGAGCGCCTTTTGCATGTGCTGCGTGTGGCTGGCGGCGTAGCGAATTTGCATCTGCCGTTGCCGGTGGTAGGCCCGCAGCGCGACGATGGCATCCGGCGGCCGAAACGACGGTTGCAGCAAGCCGTAGGCGTGCAGCCGCTGGATCCACGGAACGTCGAGCACGTCGGTCTTGGGCCGAGCGCCGCAGCGCGATAGTTGGCCGGGTTCGACCAGCCAGACTTGGAGGCCGCGCGACTCGAGCAACTCGAACAGCGCAATCCAGTAGACGCCGGTGGATTCCATGGCGACGGTGGTGACGCCGCAGTCGGCGAGCCAGTCGGCGATGGCGCGCAAGTCGGCGGAGTTGGCGCCAAAGCGGCGGACGTTGGCGGGCAGTCCGCCGCTGGTCGGCTCGTCGGCCGTGGCGGCGGGCACGCAGACCATGTGCATGTCGGAGTGAACGTCGATGCCGGCGGCGTGCGGATGAACGACGGTCATGACCGGGGCGGCTTCGCGCGGCGGTCGCGCGGGCGCGGGGGGCTTGTGTCGGCTCATGGGGTCGAGTACCTTGAGACCAGAGAAAACGCCAAGCCGCCGCGAGACGAGAGGGGAACCGGAGTGTTGCAGTCTCCCCAACGGGGTCGACGCCGCGGCGGTACCGCGACGCGCCACCAAGGACGGGGTCGCCGCCTCTCGGACCAGGTTGCATGACGGGCATGGAAGCGCCAGTGCTGTGTCGGCCACGGACCCACGCCGGCACCTTCAAGGTAACGCGACGACCAGTCGACAACAACCCTGCCCGCGCCCGCGTTCACCGCCCGTCGGGGGTCGCGCGCGACACGCTGGTTGCATGGATTCTTTCGGCGGCAGAGGAGGCGGGCGCGATTCGGATGGCGTGAGTTGCTAACCCAAAGGGGACGCCATTGAGCTGGTTCCGAAGGTTGCGGAAATTGTATTCCAAGCTTCGGTGTCATCAGACCCTCCCTCCCGGCATCCGGATCGGGAAGGGGGTCTGGATCGGTGATCCGACCCGGTTTGATTGGAGTCACGGTCGGCACATTACTATCTGCGACGGGGCAACACTTGCTCCCGGGGTCAGGATCCTGTGCCACGATGCATCCTGTGTACGTCGCATTGGGGGAACGTGGGTCGCTCCGGTCACCATCGGGGCCGGGGCGTTCATCGGAACGGAGGCGGTGCTCATGCCAGGGGTGACGGTCGGCGAAGGTGCGGTGGTGGCCGCCGGTGCGGTGGTCACGCGGGATGTCGCACCCGGCACGATTGTCGCGGGTGTCCCTGCGAAGCCGATCGGATCCGTTTCTGAACTCGATGCG
>JBKKBA010000134.1:0-2918 GCA_046714275.1 Actinomycetota bacterium | reverse complement strand
TCATGCTTTACGGTCGCTGGGGGTTACAGAATTTGGGGCGTGGTTCCGACCGCAGGGGTCGGCGAAGGAACGGGAGGTGCCTCCGTGGAAACCTTCGAGGCCTTTGATCCCTTCGGCTTGGCGGGCTTCTTCGCAGCGGTCTTCCCAGAACCGTTCTGCGACAGAACTTTTCTCCCGCGGTCCGCGTAGTTTTCCCAGCGCTTGTGCGCGTCCTTGACGGCTTCTCCCGCCAAGGATCGAGCTTTGCCGGCGGCCCTGCCCGGCAGGGTGGCGGCGCGCTTGGGCAGCTTCGTGATCAGGCTGCCGGCACCGCGAACCAAGTCCGGAAGAGAGGCTGCTTTCCCGGCAACAGCGTGCGTCTTTCCCGCGACGGTCTGAGCGGTCCCGGTAACGATCCCCGGCAGCGCTGCGGCCTTCTTCGGCAGGGCCTTAGCCCCATCGATTGCCTTGGATCCGACGCCGATCACGGCGTAGACAGTCTTCTTTGCGGTGCTCATGGGGTGACCTCCTTACGAGTTTGCGGCGGGGGAACGAAGGGGAGCCGGGTGAGGGCTTGGAACAAGTCCAATCTCCGTTCCCCCGCCTGTCTAGGTGCCCGCTCTGCGGCGGCCCGTCGCACTTTTTCGAGACGTTGCGGTGCGCGATGTTGCACTGCGAGACGGGACGCCCTTTCGAGACGGGGCGTTACCGGAACCAGGTCGGGTCGATTTCTTGGCGGACTTCGGCGCCGTCGCGCGCGCTCGCGTGCGCGATGGGGCCTTCTTCTTGGCGGCGTTCTTCGCGGCCACCGCGCGGCCCGGGGATGCCTTCCCGGAAGCCTTGGCCACCGGCGCGTTGCGCGGACGCTGCGTCGGCGGCGACGGTGCCTTGAAGGACTGATACAGGTCCACCAGAAGTTGCTTCTGCTTCTCCGAGATCGTCGGGTCGCGGCGAACGGCGCCGACCGTGTCCACGTCTTCGACCCGCTCGTCCAGGATCCCGGCTTTGATGTAGAGCGTTTCCGCGGAGATCGAAAGAGCTTTGGCGATCTCCTTCAGAATCTCGGCGCTGGGCCGGCGAAGACCGCGTTCGATCTGCGACAGATAGGGATTAGAGACCCCGGCCAGTGACGAAAGCTTGCGCAGCGAAAGGCTGGCGGTACGGCGTTGATCCCGGATGAACTTTCCCAGCTCGCGTACCTTCATCATGGGGATTCTGCCGCCCTTTCAGCGCCCGGAAATCGGGCTCACCGAAAACCGAGGCTACCCCAGGCGTTTAACGATTGCAAGCGGAGCGTCTTCTGGAGCAAGCAGTCAGGAACGGACCTGCAGCGCTCCGTTTTGAACGCCCCCACCCAGCACCGGCGGCGTCGCATGACGAGCCAAAGACGCGGGCTCTGCCCTAGAAACCAGGCCGAAGGCCGACAGCGCCCACATCGTCGCCGGGGCGACCGCGCGGGCGTACCCGTCGCGCGACTTGATCGCGCCCGCAATGCCGGCCGAGGGAGAGGCAAAGCACATCAGGCCTTCCGCTCCGGCCTTCAGCACCAGGTCGCCCTTTACGGCGGTCATCACATCCGTGCAGACACGCCCCGTGCCGGCAACGAAGAAGGGCTCCGCGCGCATGGCTCGATGAACGGCCGGGGTGGCCTGAATCTCAGCGCCGAACGCCAGGGCGATGCGTTGCAGCGGCAGCGCCGGCGTGGGCGCACCGCAGCCGTCAACGCCGATCGCGGTGAGAGGGCCGGCCAGCTCACCGACCCGGCCCAGCACCGCTTGCTGAATCGGATGCGACGGATCCAGGTAGGTCTCCAGAGGCCACCCCTTCGCCACGCAAGCCGCCAGGAACGCCGCGTGCTTGCCGGAGCAGTCGCGCAGAATCCGCTGCGGTGCTCCGGCCCGTGCGGCCTCGGTGTCCAGCAGAGGCAGAGCCGGAGGACATCGCAACGCACCCTCGTCCAGCCCGGCCGCCGCCAGAATGGAGCGAACGGCCTCCAGGTGCGCCGGCTCGGCGTTGTGCGACGCGCAGGCGACGGCGATCTCGCGGTTACTGTGAGGTTCCCAGCCATTGCGAAGGCAGACGGCGGCTTGCAGCGGCTTGAGCGAGGATCGGAAATAGGTCATGCGCTCCGCGTCGCCCGCGCGTCCTACGACTGCGCCGCTTCGATCGACGATCACCGCGTCCAGCGCGTGCGAACTTTCGACGATGCCGTTGCGCACGACATCGATCACGATCGGGTCATCTCGGTTGAAGAATGCAGAAACGCCGGTCATAGCCGGCGTCATGGTAGTGCTTCAAGAGTCAGGCGCCGCCGGGGCGCCAGTCCAGCTCAAGGAACGCCTGGACGACCTGCGGGTCGAACTGCGATCCGGATCCCCGCTCGATCTCTTCCAGCGCCCGCTCCAGGCTGAGCGCTTTCCGGTAGGGACGGTCGGACGTCATCGCGTCGAAAGAGTCCGCAATGCTGAACACGCGAGCGGCCAGGGGAATCTCCTCTCCCCGCATGCCGCGCGGATAGCCTTTCCCGTCCCAGCGCTCGTGATGGCATTCGATCACGGTCGCGGCGCGCGCCAGCATGGCGACCGGCTCCACGATCCGGGCACCGATCATGGGGTGCGTCCGCATCACTTCCCACTCGGCCTCGGTCAGCGGCCCCGCCTTGCCTAAGATGGCCTCGGGGATACCGACCTTCCCGATGTCGTGCAGCAAAAAGCCGTACTCGACGGCGGGGTCGGAGGTCAGCGCGGGATCTACGCGATTGGCCAGCGCCTTGGCGTAGCGGAACGAACGCTCCAGATGCGAGTGAACATGCGGGTCCTTCGCTTCGATGACGAATGCCAGCATGCGAACCGTTGCGGCGTACGTTTCTTCGAGCGTGGTTACGGCTTGTTCTAGTTCCGCCGTCTTGGCTCGTTCACGCCGGTACAGCGAGCTGAGGT
>JBKKBA010000133.1:0-3411 GCA_046714275.1 Actinomycetota bacterium | reverse complement strand
CCAGTTCATGCGCGCTGGGGACGCGAGACGTCCATCGCCCGTCTTCCTGGTAGACCAACCCGGTTTCTACGAGGTGACGGATGACTTCGGTGATGAAAAACGGGTTGCCTTCGGTCTCTTCGTGGAGCGCTGCGGCCAGATCGGCGCCGCGGTCATCCAGCGCGGCGCCGGAGATCGCTTCGACAAAGTCAGCGATGTCGGTCTTCGCCAGGCCGGTCAGCGAGATCCGTGCGGCCGCTCCTTCTTTGCGGAGATCTGCGAGGGTCTCGGCGAGCGGATGGGTGCGGTCCAGATCCGTGTCGCGATAGACACCCACCACGAAGACACGCATCGGCTCGCGGACGCGCAGCAGGTGACACAACAAAAGTAGCGTGGGCTTTGCGGCCCATTGCAGATCGTCAAGGACCAGAAGAACCGGCGCGTTCCGTGAGATCGCATCAAGGGTCGCGGTAATCGCCTCGAACAAACGAAGGCGTTCGGCTTCCGGCTCGGACCGTGACACGGGCGGGAGGTCGGCGATGCGCTCGCCGATCTCGGGTAGCAGCACCGCCAGGTCGGGGGCCACCTTTCCGGTTTCCTGCCGGAGCAACTCGAGCGGCCGGCTTGTCACATACGTCCGAAGGGCTTCGACGAACGGCTGATATGCGACGCCCAGGTCTTCGTCGCACCGGCCGTACAGAACGATTGCGCCGTCTTGGTGTGCCGCGCGTGCAAACTCGGATGTCAGGCGCGTCTTGCCGATCCCGGGTTCACCGGCGATGAGCGCGGCCCGCAGCCGCCCGTCCTTCGCCTGGGACCACGTCGTGTTCAGAAGCCCTAGTTCGTGGTCGCGCCCGACGAAGAATGCGGTCTCGACCGGGGCGCTGATGTTCGGAAATTCCGGCCGGATGAGTGCGCGGGCTTCTTCCGCAACTTTCGCCATGCCAAGCCGGTCGGCCGTTGCCAAGCAAAGACCTAGGAGTTGTTGCGCCTGATCCCAATCTCCAGAATCGTTTCGGGCCAGCAGCATTCGCGCGTACCACAGGCGCGTCCGGGCTACATTCGGAGGGCTTTCGAGCTGCTCTTCCAGTTGCAGTGCACCGTCGAAGCATTGTTGCGCTTGATCCCAGTCCTTCTTAAGGGCGAAGAGCATTCCACGAAATCGATCCACGGCTCCCATGCAGAGAACGCGACTGAGCGTCGCGGCTTGGCCCGCGTAAGGGTGCAGGTTCGCGAGCAAACTCGATGCAGCCGCTTCGTCGCCAAGGACCGCCGCGGCTTCCGCAAGAAATGACAGACCGACCAATCGCAGTGGGCCATGCCGCAGCTCGGCAAAATCAGTCGATGTGAAGAAGTCGAAGTCACTCCGGGCCTCATCCAGGCTGCCGCTTCTGCAGAGAAGAAACGCGAACATCGCCCGAGCGACCCGCATCTCGGGGCGGGCTTCAGCCGCGAAACGGGCGATCGGGAGGGCCACGTCGGTCAGCCCGCGCTCCGCCATGGCCATGATCCGTAGTGCCGCATAGATGAGAGGGAAATTCGGATCCTGACCGGCGGCGGTCATCATTGCGTCGGTCAACGGCTCCACCTCGTCGAACCGCCCGTCGAGCAATGCGGCTTGCCCGTCGAACGCATTCGACATCGCCGCGACCAGCCACGAATTCGACTCTTCGCCGGCGGTTCGATACAGGCCGACGTCGCGCGCGTAGCTCTTGCGGTCGCCGCGCTGAAGAAACGCCATCGCTCGGACAGCCAGCGCGTCCGCCTTCAGTCGGGCATCGCCGAGCGTGTCTGCGATCTGCACGAACTCGTCGGCGCGCGCGATCTGCTCGTCAACCCTCGGCGCGTTGGCCAGCGCCCACAGGACCAGAGCAAAGACCTCGGCAAGAGCCGCGATATCGTCTGAACGCCGGGCAAGGTCGATCGCGGCGTTCGCGAGTTCGTAATCGGCCTCTTTCTCTTCGATCCATGTCTCGTACCGCAGCAGGGTCGCCATCACCTGCGAACGTAGGGCAGGCTCGTCGTCACCGATGAGCTTGAGCGCCCGGTCGCATAGATCGCGTGTCGTCGGATCCGGCATTGCCGCAGGACTGTCGCGAACCAGCAACACTGCTGCCCGTGCAAGCCGGTGCGGTGACAAGCGGTCGCCGCCATCGTGGACTGCCTTCAGGATCGCAGCGCGCGACCCGTCGATGTCTCCGGTCGCGCGTCGTGCTTCTGCCAGGGCCAGCAGAACGTCCGCCGGCACGTCCGGGTCGGTGTTGGCTTCCAGTTCCATGGCGGCGTGACCGCGTTCCAGAATGGTCACGGCTTCCTCGTACGCAAGACGCTCCATCGCTCGCTGCGATGCAGCCAGCGAGTAGGTCGCCGCCTTCTTTCCGTGGCCGT
Source organism: Actinomycetota bacterium (assembly GCA_046714275.1). Lineage (GTDB taxonomy): Bacteria > Actinomycetota > AC-67 > AC-67 > AC-67 > JBKKBA01. The sequence goes on along the minus strand of JBKKBA010000133.1, from coordinate 1,044 downwards.
CGATCGCCGCCTCGGTGAAATGGTAGGCGAGTGCTTCAACCTGTTTGTCGGCGTCCGGCATGGCCTCGATCGCCTCGGCGATTTGCGCATGAACCCTGATGCGACGGGCAGCCGTGAGTTCTTCCAGGAGCGTCTGACGGATCAACGCATGCGTGAATCGGAATGTGCCTGGCTGCTCCTCGACCAGCAATCGCGCACGAACCGCCTCTTCCAGCCCGTCCAGGAGCATCTCGGACCGTTCCGCCATTCCCCGGATGTGTTCGAGGATGCGCCACGAGAACACCGGACCGACGACGGCCGCGACGGCAAGCGTTCGGTTGGCGTCATCCGACAGACGTGACAAGCGCCGGGACACGACGTCGCGAACGCCCTCCGGCAAACCCAGTTCGTCGGCCGTCGCAAGGTGCGAGGTCCACCGTCCGGCTTCTTGAAACACCACGCCCGTTTCGACCAGGTGCTGCAGTACCTCGGTGATAAAGAACGGGTTCCCTTCCGTTTCATTGTGCACGGCCACGGCCAGATCGGCGCCTCGCTCGTCGAGCGTGTGTCCCGACACCGCGGCCAGATAGCTTGCGACGTCGGTTTCCCCAAGCCCGGTCAGCGAGATGCGATCGGTAAGGCCTTGCCGGCGGAGATCGCTCAGCATTTCCGAAAGCGGATGCGTGCGTGACAACTCGGTGTCGCGATAGATCCCAAGGACCAGAACACGCGCGGGCTTTTGCATTCGCAGCAGGTGGCGAAGCATCAACAGGGTCGGCTTTGTCGCCCACTGCAGATCATCGAGCACCAACACGACGGGAGCTCCGCTTCCCAGCGACGAAAGAAGACCGTTGACGACCTCGAACAGGCGCAGTCGTTCGGAGTCGGGGTCGGTTCTGATAAGCCTGCGCAGATCGGGAACGCGCTGCGCAAGTTCGGGAATGAGCAAGGCCAGCTCGGCGATCCCGTCTTGCGATTCGCGGCGGATCAGCGGAACGGCGCGAGATTCCAGGTATGGTCGAAGCGCTTCGACGAACGGCTGGTATGGAATACCCAGATCCTCTT
>JBKKBA010000132.1:0-5329 GCA_046714275.1 Actinomycetota bacterium | reverse complement strand
AGTACGGCGGGTTCATCCCCGGCATCAGGCCCGGACGTCCGACCGCCGAGTACCTGGATCACATCCTGACGCGAATCACGCTGCCGGGCTCGTTCTTCTTGGGGACGATCGCGGTGCTGCCGTATATCTTCCAGGGGGTCGCCGGCATCACGTCGTTCCCCTTTGCGGGGACCTCGATCCTGATTGTGGTCGGCGTTTCGCTTGAAACGAACAAACAGATCGAGTCGCAGCTGATGATGCGTCACTATGAAGGGTTCCTGAAATAAGTGCGCATCGTTCTGCTGGGCCCGGCGGGGGCGGGGAAGGGAACGCAGGCGCAGCGTCTGTGTGACCGCTTCGACGTGCCGCACGTCTCGACCGGCGACATCTTGCGCTCGCCCGAAGTCAGCGACAGCGAGAGGGGACGAGAAGCTGCGTCCTACATGGCGGCCGGCGGTCTGGTTCCCGACGCGATCATCTTGGACGTGATGCGCGAGTGGCTCTGCTCGGACGCCGCGGCGGGGGGGTACGTGCTGGACGGGTTTCCCCGGACGGTCCCCCAAGCCGAGGCGCTTGAGGAGGTCATGACCGAGATCCCGCCGGGGCTGGACCACGTCTTGCTGGTGGACGTTCCCGACGCGGTCATCCTGGATCGCTTGGCCGGCCGTTGGTCGTGCCCGACGTGTGGGCGTGTTTACAGCATCGCGCCGGCCAGCCGTCCCAACTTGGTTGGCTACTGCAATGCCGACGGCTCCGCGCTGCTGCAGCGGAACGATGACACCGTCGAAGTCATTGCCGAGCGGCTTGCCGTCTACCGGCGTCAGACCGAGCCCTTGATCGGCTTCTACGAAGAGCGCGGGCTGCTGCGGCGCATCGACGGCGTGGGCTCACCCGACGAGGTCGAGGAGCGGATCACCAAGGAGATTCAGTGATCGTCACCAAGTCGCCGGGCGAGATCGCAACGATGCGTCGCGCCGGTGAGGTGGTGGCAGCCGTGATCGCCGCGGTTCGCGCGGCCGTCCGTCCGGGCGTGACGACCGCCGATCTGGACGCGATTGCCGAGCGCGTGACGCTGGAGCATGGCGCGACAGCGTCGTTCAAGGGCTACCGGGGATTTCCCGCGACGGTTTGCGCATCGATCAACGACGAGATCGTTCACGGAATCCCCAGTTCAAAGCGAGTGCTGGCCGATGGTGACCTGTTCAAGCTGGATTGCGGCGCCATCATCGACGGGTTCCATGCCGACTCCGCGGTCACGATTCCGGTCGGGAACGTGTCTCAGGAAGCCTTGAAGCTGATTGAGACCTGCGAACGCGCGCTCTGGGCGGGAATCGGCGAATGCCGGCCCGGCAAGCGATTGGGCGACGTCGGTCATGCCGTTCAGACCGTGGCCGAGGGCGCCGGTTTCTCGGTCGTGCGCGAGTACGTCGGACACGGAATCGGACGCGCGCTGCACGAAGAGCCACCCGTTCCGAACTACGGCTCGCCGGGCAAGGGGCTTGCCCTCAAGACCGGCTTGGTGATCGCCGTCGAGCCGATGGTCAACGCCGGGTCCCACGAAACCAGGCTTCTGCGGGACAAGTGGACGGTCAAGACCGCCGACGGCGCCCTGTCGGCTCATTTTGAGCACACGATCGCCATCACCGAGTCCGGTCCGTGGGTCCTCACCGATCCCGATCAGGCCGCGCCGCCCGGCTGACGACCCCTTGAACCTGGGGAGTATCCTGGCTCGCAATGAGCATCCGCGTTGTGCTTGCCGAAGACGACTATCTCCTGCGGGAAGGCGTTCGAGGCTTGCTGGACGGCGTCGAAGACATCGAGGTCGTCGATGTCTGCGGCGACTTGGATTCCTTGATGGCGGCCGTCGAAAAGCATGGGCCCGACGTGGTGGTCACCGACATCCGCATGCCCCCTTCGGGAACCGATGAGGGGATCCGGGCGGCCGAGTCGCTCCGTCGCTCCAACCCCACGATCGGTGTCGTGGTCCTGTCGCAGCACGACGAGCCCGAATACGCGCTGGCGCTTCTCAACGAGGGTTCGCAAGGCCGCGCCTACCTGCTCAAGCAGCGTATCTCGGCCGTCGGCCATCTAGCGAACGCGATCCGCGAAGTCGCAGCCGGCGGATCGGTGATCGATCCGAAAGTGGTTGAGAGCCTGGTCGCGCAACGGACGCGCGCCGCGAACTCACCGCTGGCGCGTCTCACACCACGGGAAACCGAGGTGCTCTCCGAGATGGCTCAGGGAAAGAACAACGCGTCGATCGCGGGATGTCTGTTCCTGACCGAGCGGGCGATCGAGCGCCACATCAACTCGATCTTTTCGAAGCTTGGCCTGTCCGAGGAGCCGGACGTACACCGGCGCGTCAAGGCCGTCCTGCTGTTCCTTGCGACCGCGCGCCCGCCCGCCACCTGATCGGGCGCACCCCGATCAGCCCTCGCGGATACGGAACGCGGTGACCGGCGCGGCTCGTCCTTTCACGGTCGCGGGCTCCAGCGCTTCAGAATCGACGTGGTGATCGATCTGTTTGAGCGTTGCCTCGGAGGCGACGATCTCTCCGCCGGCCGCCCATTGCTGCAGTCGCTGCGCCAGGTTCACGGTATCGCCGATCACGGTGTATTCCATGCGCTCTTCCGAGCCAAGGGTCGCCGCGGCTACCTCGCCCGTCGATAGTCCGATGCCGATCGGGAAAGCGGGAAGCTGCCGCCGGGCCCAGAGAAGATTCAAGTCCTTCTGCGCGGTCAGCATCGCGCGGGCCGCCGTCAAAGCCGCCCCGGCATGCCCGGGCTGCTTGACCGGCGCGCCGAAGACTCCCATCACGGCGTCGCCGATGAACGCCATCACGGTTCCGCCGACATCCAGGATGGCTCGGCTCATCGCGTCGCGGTGTTCGCTGAGCTGACCGCAGAGCGTCCCGGGATCCGAACTCTCGGCGATCGTTGAGTAGCCGCGCACATCGGACATCAGCACGGTCACGTCCAGGCGCTCCGTGCGGCCGAGTCCGTGGCCGTCTCTGCGCAGCTTCTCGGCCAGGCCACCGGGCAGAAAGCGGCTTAATTCGCGGCCGTGCTCTTCGCGTTCGACGATTGCCTGGTGCAGCGCGTGCAGATGCTTGAGTGCCGAGCGGGCTCCGCCGGTGACGCCCAGCGCCAGCTTGGCCAGCACGGCATCGATCTGATCGGCCACCGCCGACGGCGTGGTCTTTTGCGTCGCGGCGATCGACTTGATCGAGCGGCCCTCAGCCATTTCGCGCAGGACGTCGCGCTCGCGGTCGTTGAGCTCGCCGGCTCCGGCCACCGGGCGAACCAGTGAATCCGCGATGTGCGGATCCAGCAGCGATCCGCCGATTGCGACGGTGCGCACCGCGCGGGCAAGCTGATCCCCTTCCGCGATTCGGTTCTTCAGCAGGTACGCGCAGCCGAACGCCCCCTCCGCAAGAAGCGAGATCGCATATTCGGGGTCGTCGTATTGGGAGAGCACGACGATGCCGATTCCCGGCTGGCGCTTGCGCAGCTCACGGGCGGCGTCGATGCCTTCGGTTGCGAAGGCCGGGGGCATCCGGATGTCGGTGACCAGCACTTGGGGCTCGGTCTCGATGGCCTTGGCGATCAGCTCGTCGTAGTCGGCGGCCGCTCCGACGATGTTCAGATCCGGCTCGGCCTGAAGCAACGCTCGGACGCCTTCCCGGACGATGAGGTTGTCGTCGGCAAGAAGGACGGAGATCTGGGATGCGCTCACGCGATGCCCATTTGACCCGGCGCGGGCAGGCCGGTCAAGGCGACGGCCCAGACAACCGCAAGGGGTGCCGTCCCCCGGTCGCGTACGCGTGCAGGTACGCTTGGCGCGGGAGGCGATCCGATCCAGGATGGTTGATGCCATGGGATCACAGCAGGTACGAGTCTTGATCGTTGACGACCAGAAGCCGTTCCGGCAGGTTGCGCGCGATGTCGTCGAAGCCACCGATCACTTCATCGTTGTCGGAGAGGCCGCCACCGGAGAAGAATCGGTGGAAATGGCGCAGGAGTTGCAGCCCGATCTGGTCCTGATGGACGTTAACCTTCCGGGCATCGACGGCACCCAGGCGACGCGTCAGATCCTTGCGCGGATATCCACGACGGTGCTGCTGCTCTCGACGTACGAGGAGCATGAGTACGCGCCGCGCGCCGCCGAATGCGGGGCCGCCGGCTACATCCCGAAGTCGCGGTTCGACCCCGAGCGGCTGGCCGCCGCGTGGACGGAAGCGTCGGGCTGACCGGGAACGCGACCCAGGACGGTGTGTCCGTCCCCGGTCGCACGGATCTCCAGTGACCCGCCAAGAGCTTCGATGCGGTCCAGCATCGCTTGCACACCAACTTCTTCCGGTGCGGCGTCGCGATCGTGCCGCGTCACTTGGAATTCGATCCATGTTCCGGCAGATGCGATGACAACATCACAGCGGAGGTCTGGGCCTGCGTCTGCCGGCGGCTTCAGGGATTCGACACAGCAGAAGTACACGGCCGCTTCGGCACCAGGGTCGAAACGCTGTGGATCCAAATCGCTCTGCACCGTTGCGTCCAGCGCTTGTTTGCGGATGTGGCCCTCCAGCGCCGCCACAGCGCCGCGGTCGCCCAGGAGCGGCGGGAAGACGCCACGAGCAAGGTCCCGCAGCGCCTCTTGAGCCTCTTCGGCGGCGTCGGCGGCCTGATCCATCAAGATCCCTGCCCGCGTCATGCTGCGACCGGCTGTTGCTTCGGCCCGCTGAAGCGTTTCGGTGATCTCCGCCAGTCGTTGCTCGACGCGGTTGCGTATCTCAATCTCGATCCGGCGCCGCTCCGCGCCGCGGGCGGTGGCGATTCGTTGTCGCGAGGCCGACAGCTTCAGATTTTGAAGGGATATCTCTTCCAGTTGTGCCTGAAGGCGCGCGTTCAGTCGCAGCCCTTCGATTGCCAGCCCGGCTTGCGACGCCAGCGCATCAAGCAGGCGCTGCTCTGAGGTGGTCATCCGGTCGCCCAACGACTTCGCTACGACAAGCTCTCCGATCGCTTGCCCTCCGTGCATGACTGGAATTGCCTTCTCTTCCCCCACGGTTCCCGCCCCCGGAGCCTCCCAGTCGGCCTCGCTGCGAACGCCGTCGGGAAGCCAGACCCCGACGCGCGCGCGCAGCGCCCCTGTACCGCGTCCCGCAGCTTCGGCGATCCGCGGAAGCACGTCATCGGCCGACATGCAGCGGGCCATGCCGGCCATCACTTCGTACGGGCTCTCACGGTTGCCGTAGACAAGGCGATTGGCTCGTCGTTGCAGCCACTCCCGGACGGGATCGAACGCCGCGGCAACCAGCACCGTCGTCACCAGCGAGATCCACGCCCCCCCCCCC
>JBKKBA010000131.1:0-6824 GCA_046714275.1 Actinomycetota bacterium | reverse complement strand
CAGGTTCGGGCCGGACAGACCGATGAACACATTGGCTCCCTTGAGCGCGGCTTCCAGGTCGCCGGTCAGGCCCTCGCAATTGGTGTTTTCGGCGATCCAACGCTTCTGGTCGCTTAAGTCGCTGCGGCCCGGATGGATGATCCCCGCTCGATCAAGCCCAACGATGTCGCCGGCGCCCATCTGCATCATCAGCTTCGAGCACGCCACGCCGGCAGCCCCCATGCCCAGCACCACGACGCGCAAGTCCTCCAGCGCACGGCCGGCCACGCGCGCCGCGTTCATCAGCGCCGCGGCGACGACGACGGCCGTGCCGTGCTGATCGTCGTGGAACACGGGGATGTCCAGCGCTTCGCGCAGCCGTTCTTCGACTTCGAAGCACACGGGAGCGGCGACGTCTTCTAAGTTGATGCCGCCGAACACGGGCGCGATGGCGGTGCCGACGGCGACCAGCTCGTCGGCGTTCGCGGTGTTCGCACAGATCGGATAGGCATCGATGTCGGCAAACTCCTTGAACAGCATCGCCTTGCCTTCCATGACCGGCATCGCTGCTTCCGGACCCAGGTTTCCCAGGCCCAGCACCGCGGTGCCGTCGGTGAGCACGGCGACAGAGTTGCCCTTGATGGTCAGGTCGTAGACGCGCTGAGGATCCGCGGCGATCGCGCTGGAGATGCGCCCGACCCCCGGCGTATACGCCATCGACAGGTCGTCGCGGCTGCGCAGCGGGAACTTGGGCGCGATGGCGATCTTTCCGCCGGCGTGGATGTCGAAGGTCCGGTCGGCGACGGCACGCACCTCGACCCCAACCACGCGCTGCGCGGCCTTCACGATCTGCCGGCCGTGCGCGTCGTCGCGGCACTTCACGGTCAGCTCGCGCACCACGACGCCACCCCGATGCTCGATCAGATCGACGGCTCCCAGGTCGCCGCCGGCGTTGCCGATCGCGGTGGTCAGCCGGCCGAGCGTCCCCGGCACGTTCTGCAAGTTCACGCGCACGCGAAGCGTGTAGCCGGCGGATGGGGAGATCTGGCTCATGGTGCGCGCGATTATAGGTGCGCTGCGATGCGCGTTCGAACTGAGTGTTTCAGCCTTGGACGGGACCGGTCGGCGTCGACGTCGGAATCGCGGTGGGCAGCGACGTCGGTGTTGCCGGCGGGGCGACGGATGGCATTGCGGTCGGCAGGCCGGGGATGCTGGGCTGCGGCACCGGGTTCTGCGCCGACGGCGCCGGCGGGCCTTCGCTTCGCCAGAAGATGCCGCCGGCGACCTGAGAAAGGTAGATCACGTCGGGATCGAAGGGACTCTGCGCCAGCGACAAGGCGGGCGCATTCTGCACCAGCGTCACCAGGCCCGACAGCGGTGGAGCGTTTCGGCCCAGCTCGTGATTGATGCCGGCCAGGTAAGAATCCGACAGCAGCGTCGCGGAGACCTTTGGGCCGGTGCGGAGCCGGTACACACCGGCGGCGCGAGCGGTCTGACCCGGCTGTTGCTTGAGCGTGCCGACGTAGAGCGTCTTCCCCGTCGGGTCACGCACGTCCAGCATCATGCTGGTGATCTGCCAGCCGTTGAGCTTGGTGATGGTCCGCCACGACGTCGGCCGACTGGTGGACGCGACGCGCACAGTGCCGTCCCACATGCCGGCGTAGAGCGAGCGACCGTCCGGCGCCGGCGTGATGCCCCAAACGGATCCGATGTTGACCTTCCCCTGCAGGAAACAGTTGGACAGGATCAGCGACCACGTCCGCCCCCGATCGGTCGTCTGATACAGCCCACCGTTCGATCCGGCGTAGACGATGTTCGGGTTCGTCGGATTCACCGCGATCGCCGCGACCAGATCGGTTGAGGCGCTGACCACATGCCGTGCACACTTCTTGGGCGGCGTAAATCGCACGCTTCGCCACGACGCTCCGTCGTCGTAGGAGATCGCAAGGCTGCGCGAAGAACCCGTGTCGTGATCGGCGTGCTGAAGGTTGCCGACCATGATCGTGGCCTTCTGGCCGGGCGTGTGGATCACGGCCAGGCCCGCTCCGCGCAGATTGGAAACGCCCTGCGAGATCAACGTCCACGACACTCCCAGATCGGTGGATTTAAAGACACCGCCCGGGTCGAACGCCAGCGACGGAAGCAGCGGCGAGGACGCTTGATAGGTGGAGACATAGATCGTGCGCGAATCGATCGGGTCGTAAACGATGTCCTCGACTCCGCAGGGCAAGGTTCCCTGCGTCACGTTCTTGACCGTGCCAAGCGTGCTGAGGCAATGCGGCGTGATCGGCGTCCACGTCGCGCCGGTCGTGGTGACCCATGCCCCATGACCCAGCGTCCCGACCATCCCGAAGCCCTTGATGTGCGGGCTGAAGCGAATGCGTCGCGTGATCAGGCAGCCCGGAGTCAGGTAGCCGTAGGTCTCGTACTTGCCGCATTCGGGGACCATCCCGAACGACGCCGGCGTCCACCCCTGATAGGGAACGACCGCTGCGCTGGGCGTGAGCCCGCCCAGCGCAGCCAGCAGCAGCGCGGCGACATTGAAGCGCACGCGCATGCGGGGCCGGCATTCGCGGTCCATGCATCCATAACGACCCGGACCACCCCGAAGGATCAAGGTTATGCTTCCGTTCCGTGCGGAACTACCGAATTCGGCAGTTGTTCGGCCCCGGGCCGTCCACCGCCCACCCCGAAGTCCTGGCTGCGATGGCGCGGCCGCTGATCGGACACCTGGATCCCGACTTCCTGGAGACCATGGACGAGCTTCGCGCGATGCTGCGCACGGTGTTCCGCACCGCCAACGAAACGACCTTTGCCGTCAGCGGAACCGGAAGCGCCGGGATGGAAGCCGCAATTGCGAACCTGATCGAGCCCGGAGACACGGCCGTGGTCGGGATCGCCGGCGCCTTCGGCGAACGGATGGCCACGATGGCTCGCCGGGCCGGCGCCACGGTGCGCGAGGTGCGAGCCGAATGGGGCCGGCCTCTGGAGCTGGAGCCGATGCAGGCCGCGATGCAGGATGCGAAGGTCGTCGCCTTTGTGCATGCGGAGACCTCGACCGGACTGTGGCAGCCGGTCGAGCCGATCGCTCGCGCGGCGACCGAAGCTGGGGCGCTGGTCGTACTGGACGCCGTCACGTCGCTGGCCGGCGTGCCGGTGGACGTTGACGCCTGGGGTATCGACGTCTGTTATTCGGGGACCCAAAAGTGCTTGTCGGTTCCGCCGGGGCTGGCTCCGATCACATTCTCTGCGCGCGCCGTGGACGCCGTTCATGCGCGAAGGGCCCCGCCGTCGTCGTGGTATCTGGATCTGTCGCTGATCACGCGATACTGGGGTGCCGAGCGTGTCTACCATCACACGGCGCCGATCTCGATGATCTTCGGTCTGCACGAGGGGCTTCGACTGGTGCTGGAAGAAGGGCTGGAGGAGCGGATCGACCGGCACGCGCGCTTGGGCGGCGTGCTGGAAAAGGAGATTTCTTCGCTGGGGTTCCAGCATTTCGCCTTGGAAGGGCACCGCCTGCCGCAGCTTCAAGCCGTCACGATGCCGCCGGGCAAGGATGCCGATGCGCTGCGGCGCGCGTTGCTGGAGCGGTTCGACATCGAGGTGGGCGGTGGGCTGGGGCCGCTGGCGGGACGCGCCTGGCGGATCGGCCTGATGGGTGAGTCGTGTCACGAAGATCGTCTGGAGTTTCTGCTGGAGGCCATTCGCGAAGTGCTGGCGTAAACGCTTCGCCGTCAATCGCGGACGTGGCGCATTCGCAGCGCGACCGTGACGGTCTTCTCGGTTTCCCGCTTGGCGATGCGAGCATTCGCGACCGCGCCCTTCGCGTTGCCGGTCACGGCCGCGACGACAGACTTCGCGATGTAGTCGCCCGCGCGCAGGATCTGGTCAACGACCGGCTTGGGAACCTCCCGATACCCGCGAGCATCCAGTGCCGCGAACGCGTCGGAGACATCGTCTAATCCCCGGTCCAGCCAGTCGATCGAATGGGCCAACGCGAGCGCGTCGCGGTCCAGGACCTCGAACTTGCCGTAGAACCAGCCGGTCGTCATCGGCGTCGCCGTCGTGGCGTGCGTCCAGTCAAAGGTCCGGTAGTAGGCGCGATATTGCTCGGTGGGCTTCGCCGGATGCGCTCGTGGCTCGTTGGCATTCAGCGGAAGCTGCGTGGAATAGACGATGCCTTCTGTCGCGGGGAACAGGCCAAGAACCCGGCCGATATTCCGAAGCGTTGCCGCGGTGAATCCTTGACCGGCCGTCGCGTTGCCGCGGGGGTCGGGAAGCGCTGAATGCGTGGCGCCCGACGCGTCGCGCACCTGACCGGTCGCCGCCGGCGCTTTGGTCAGATCGTTGATGCCGTTCAGAAGACCCCACGGATCGGGGCCCAGGTCACCGATCACGCTGCCGTCGGGTCCGGCTCCCGACCACGCCGTCGCTTTGGGATGCACGACGTTGACGATCGGAATCGACATGGTCCCCGGTTTCACCGGTGCGAACGAACTGCGGCGCGTGTCGATCAAACGCATCACCGCATCCACGCTTGAGGCATCCGCCGCCGGCAGGCGGGTCCGGCCCTGCATCCGGCCGTCCGTGAGCGCGTCTTGCTCGATATCTTCAGCGGTCAGAAATCGTGTGCGAGCGCTGGTATCGATCGATGTGGCCGGCAGCAGCTCGCGAAGGCGCCTGGCGACCAGCGCATGATCGTAGAGCTTGTCGATGCGTGTCGGCCACGGCGCGTAGGCGTCGGCGTCGTGCCAGGTCTGCGACGCCAAGAGCACGCGATCGGCGCCGCGGGGGCGCGACGCGAACGAACGCGTGAAGCGCATAAAGATCGCCGACAGAACATTTTCTCCGATGCGCCGGTAGAAGTCCGGCAGCAAGTCGCCGCAGTCCACGGGGTCGGTGCAGCCCGCGTACTCCCACACGGGTGGATCCATGACCGCCGAATCCCCGTCGAAAGCCGTGCGGTACGACGAAGCCGGATGCTGCGTGGAGCCTTCGAAGGAGTTCGGTGCCGCTCCGGTGTCCAGCATCAGGAATCGGTAGCGCCCGCCCCAGACGCGGGCCCAGTCGAAACCGTGCTGCTGTTTGGTGTCGGGATCCCGCGTCAGGTCGTTCATGACGCGGAAATGATGGTAGCGGTCCAGGTTGAAGTACTGAGCGGCATACGCGGGGCGGTACGTGTCCAGCACGAAGTAGGTGTAGCCGGCTGCGGGCTTGCGCAGGTCGAACGTGATGCCCTTCGGGGGATGCGTGGCGATCCAGTCCTCAAGGCGAGTCGCGTCGATGAAATCGACGTTTGCGCCGGGGGCCACCGGGTGCGTCCGGCGGAGCGCCGCCGCCCGCGCGTTGTAGCTCTCTAAGTAGGCGCGATCGCCGGCGTTTGCGTACTCGCCGGGCGTCGTTGCGGCCTTCGCCGCAGCAAAGAGCGCGCGCGAGTACTTTTCGTCGGCGACGATCGTTCGATACTCGTATTCGTAGGCATAGGGAAGGTGCGCGATCTTGCTGCCTTCCGCAAGGGTCAGCTCGCGCACCTGCTCGCCGCCTTCGCGCGCAACAAGCCCCCGCCCGCCGGGCAATGATTCGTCCAGCACGACGGGCTTGATGCGCGGAGCGCGGGGATCCTGGTTCGCGTCGGGCGGGAGAACCCCCATCGTTTCGGGCCGGTACAGGTCCACCTCTTGCCGGTCGAAGCCGACGTAGACGATGTTGATCGGCACCTTCACCTTGAAGTAGCAAGGCGGCAGCGGATCGGCGACTTTCCCCGTCTTCTTGGGGATGTCGCCGCATGCGTTGGGCTTGTCGTACTTCAGGCGCCGGGCGATGCCGGTGTTTGTGCCCGCGATATTTCTCAGCCACAGGCCCGCTGCGTATTCGGTTGGGATCCCCGACTTCGAGATCACGCGGACGATGTAGGTCGCGCCGTCGGCGACCGGGAAGGACAGCGTCTCGTCCGTGCCGGGCGGCGCGTCGGCGGCAGCCACGACGCTGTTGTTGCTCAACAAGACCGTGAGGGTCAGGTCGTCGGACGAGTTCCAGTGGATCGTGATCGTCGCCCTGGCTTGCCGGGCTCCGTTGAGCCGAGCCACGAAGCGGCGATGCTCGCCCCCCGCCCTGGCGTGGAGATCCTCCAGCGTGTCGAACCGGCTTCCCGCCGGCGCCGGCTCGGCCAGACCGGTCCAGCGGACGGCACGCTGCGAATCGTTCTGTGGCGTCACCGTCAGATCCGGCTGAACGGCGGAAGCCGTGCCGAAGCCGCCCAGCGTCATCACAAGGGCAAGCCCGGCAAAGCGGAATCGCTTCGGCATCAGCATCATAGGGATCCACAGATTCAACGAAATGACCGGGCTGCGGCGGCGGGCAATCGGCAGCGGAATGCCGCGAAGCGGAATCTGAGGTAGAACGAACGTGATGAAACGAAACCACCGCCTGCTCCTGTTGATGGTCCCCACGTTGGGCCTGCTTTCGATGCCGGCCGCGGCGGTGCCGGGAGATCTGCGCGTCGCGCGCGTGGCGAAGCTGGCATTCCCGACGGGGATGGCATTCACCGCCTCCGGAGACCGGCTTTTCGTCAACGAGCGTTCCGGCCGGGTGCGCTTGATCTTTCAAGGCCGGCTGGATCCCCAGCCCGTCGCCACGATCGGCACGACGACCGCCGGGGAGGGCGGGCTGCTGGGAATCGCGCTGCACCCCCAGTTCGAGTCGGGCCAGCCGTGGCTGTACGTGTTCTTCACGCGGCCCGGCGGACGGACCGATCGCGTCGAGCGGTTGCGCATCGAACGCAATCGCATGGTTTCGCGGCAAGTGGTGCTGGACGGCCTTGAAGCCAGCGGCTACCACCACGG
>JBKKBA010000130.1:0-5988 GCA_046714275.1 Actinomycetota bacterium | reverse complement strand
GGGGCGCCCGGCCGCCGCTGCCCCGGCGCCCTTCTGCTGGCCCATTCCGAGCCAGGCATGTTCAGCGACGACGACGAGAGGCTTGCCGCCGGTATCGCGGCGCACGCCGCCGTCGCCATCGAAAGCGCGGATGCCTACGAGGCCGAGAGCCGCGCGCGCGCGGTCGCTGAGGCCGCGCAGCATCGTTTCGGCATCCTGGCCGAGGCAAGCAGGGTTCTGCTGAGATCCTTGGATCTGGACACGATGCTGCGGGATCTGTCGCGCCTGGTGGTTCCGGCGATCGCCGACGCCTTCATCGCCGACATCCTTGCCGACAATGGCAGCGTCACACGGGTAACCGTGCGTTCCGACGATCGCACCATCACGTTCTCCGACTCCGATGAGCCGCCGGCGCCGGATCTGAACGACGACACCGATCCAATCGTCCAGGCCATTCGTTCGGGGTCGGCGGCCCTGGTGGAAGATGTACCGGAATCACTGCTGGCAACCGACAGAGGCCGCGTGAACGGGCGGCCGATTCCTCCCAGCACCGCCGTGATCGTGCCGCTCATCTCGCGCGATCGTACGATCGGTGCGCTCACCCTGGTGACCGTGAAAGCCTCGGGGCGGCGGCTGGGTCGCGACGACCTGACCCTGTTGGAAGATCTGGCGCGCCGGACGGCGGTCGCAGTCGAGAACGCCACGTTGTTCGCGCGCCAGCGAACCGCAGCAGAGACGCTGCAGCATGCCCTGCTTCCGGCGGAGTTGCCCGACATCCCCGGAGTCGTCACCGCCGCGCGGTACGTGGCCGGGGGGCCGGGCGTCGAGGTGGGCGGCGACTGGTATGACGGCTTGGTGCTTCCCGGCGGCGCGATCGTCTTTGCGATGGGCGATGTCGTCGGGCGGGGCATCCCCGCCGCAGCCTTGATGGGACAGCTTCGCAACGCCCTTCGCGTCTATGCGCTTGATGGTCACGGGCCGGCCCAGGTTCTCACGAAGCTGAACGGCTTGCTGAACGAACTGGGGCCGTCCGATCACATGGCGACGCTCGTCGTTGCGCTGCTCAGCCCGGACTCCGGGAACCTGCGCCTGGCAAGCGCCGGTCACCCCCCTCCGTTGCTGATGCGACCGAACGGGAAGGCCTCATTCTTCGACGGGGAGTCGGGTGTGCCCCTGGGGGCCCTGCCGCACGCCGTCTACGGCGAGGACTCCATCATGCTGGAGCCGGGAACCACGATCGTGCTCTACACCGACGGTCTGGTCGAGCAGCGGGACAGGCCGCTTGATTCTGGTCTGGAAATCCTGCGCGCCACCGCCGAGTTCTCCGGCGGGGACAACCTCAACACGCTGTGCGACGCGCTTCTTCAGATCATTCCGTCCGCAGCCGATGGAACAGACGATGTCGCGATCCTGGCGATCGGGTGGCTTTCGCTGGGTGACCACCTGGAACTCAGCTTGCCTGCCCGACCCAGCGTTCTTCAGCCGTTGCGCGCCACCCTGCGTCGCTGGCTGACCGAGGCGGGTGCGACGGACGAGGAGATCTTTGAAATTCTGGTTGCTACCGGTGAAGCCGTCGCGAATGTGATTCGCCATGCGTCTGCTCCTGCAGTCGCAACGTTCGAGCTGGAGGCTCACCGGAACGGCGACATTCGGATCGCTGTGCGGGATCGCGGCGTCTGGCGCCCCCCCGCTGCGTCCCGTCCCGGGGGTCGTGGCATCCAGATCATGCGGGAGCTGATGGACGACGTGGATCTGGCTCAGACCGTGGGCGGGACGGCCGTAACGATGCGCCGGTCTTTGATCCGACCGGACGGGGCACAGCGGCTTCCGTGAATCTGGTTCGCGTTGAACCCGGGATGACGGGCGAGTTCGCGACGGCTGCGCTGACCGGCGAGATCGATATGTCGAACGCCTCCACGGTGGGAGATCAGACCTTGAGCATGGCGCTCACCGACGCTCCGGGGCTGATCGTGGATCTGTCCAGCGTGAGTTTCATCGACAGTGCCGGCATCCGGATGCTCTTCGACCTGGTGCGGCGCTTGCACGATCGACGGCAGCTCATGACGATCGCCCTGCCGCAGTCATCCCTGTTGCAGCGACTGATGAAGATCACCGGTATCGGTGAAACGGTTCCGGTGCGCGACACGGTGGAAGAGTGCGCCGAATGGATGCGTGAGGCTCAAACCCGCAGGCTCGATTGACGCGCCGGTCCCCGTCAAGGAACGTCCCGGGCGCGAAGCTCACTTCAGGATGCGATGGCGGAGTCGGGCCGCTGCACCGGCTCGATCTGAGGGCCGTCGGGCAGCAGGACGTGGAAGGCCGCGCCGCCGCCGGGACGGTCGTCGACCCAGGCTCGCCCGCCGTGCAGCTCGGCGAAGCGAGTGACCAGCGATAAGCCCACGCCGGCGCCGGGTGCGGGATCGTTTCCCGATCCTCGCCAGAACACGTCGAACACGGCTCCTTTCACGTCGTCGGAGACGCCCGCGCCGTCGTCTTCTACCGTCACTAGGGTGCCGTCCGGAGTCCGTGCCAGCCGCACCCAGATGTGTGACCCGCCGGGCGTGTGGCGCACCGCATTCGCGACCAGGTTTTCCATGATTCGCTCGACCTGCGCGCCATCGACCACCCCGACGACCGGCGAGCCGATGATCTTGACGATGTGATCGCCGCAGTCGATCTGCTCCACCGTCGTTCGCGCCAAGCTCGTCAGGTCAACCGAGCGCCGTCGTGGCTCGATCACACCGCGCTTCAAACGGTCCAGGTCCATCAGGTCCGACAGCAAGCGCGACAGGCGTTCGGCGTTGACGTGGATGCGCCCGACCAGTTCGGCGACGAGCGCCGGGTCCGCGGCGACGTTCGGCTTGCGGAGCGTGGCGGCCATTCCCAGCACGATCGACAGTGGCGTCCGCAGCTCGTGGGACACGGCGGTGAGCATCGCGTCTTTGAATGAATCAATGGCCCGCAGCCGATCCGCGGCGATGCGTTCACGTCTGAGCGCCTCTTGCACGGCCTCCTCGCTGCGTTTGCGATCGGTGATGTCTTGCGCTGTTCCGCTCATCCGGAAGGGGCGCCCTTTATCGTCCAGGGTGACGCCGCCGCGGCCGTTGACCCATCGCAGGTCGCCGGATGGTGTCATGACGCGGTGATCGAACGAGAAGGGCCGGCCGTCCGTGAGCGCTGCGACGACCGTGTCGCCGACCATCTTGCGGTCATCAGGGTGGATGCGTTCCAGGAAGGAGTCAAAGGTCGCCGGGAACGATCTGGGCTCCAGGTCGAAGATGCGGTACAGCTCATCGGACCACGTGATCGTGTCGGAGGAGATCTCCCAATCCCAGGACCCGATGCGCGCGATGCGCTGCGATTCATCCAGACGAGCCGTCAGCCAGCAGAGTTCTTTGGCGGCGCGGGTGTGCTCGTCGATTTCGACGGCCAGTGCTGTGTTGAGTTCCTCAAGCATCGCAGTGCGCTCCCTGACGCGAGCCTCCATCTGGGCGCCGGAGGAAGCCAGTTCCTGCGTCGCCCGGGCTCGCTCGGCCACCAGCGCCGCCAGGAAGAACGCCGAGAACGCGATGCCGGCATCGAAGACCTGAACACGAGCGACGGCGGCCAGGCTGCTCCCTTCCGCGAAGGCTCCGAAACCGGCGGCCGAGGCGACGGCCATGACGCCGCACGCCGCCAGCACCGCCGGCGCCGCGCCACGTATCCCGAACCGCCACGCCGCGGCCAAGGGAACCAGGATCACCAGGTACTCAACCGGCCCGCGACTCCAGACGGCCAGCAGCGCGGCGACACCGGCGGTCGCGGCCAGGGCGACCTGCTCGGCGCGCCGGGCAAGCCCGCGGCGGGTTCGCGGCCGCACGGCCAGCAGCAGGACCGGCGCAAGGACCAAGACGCCCAGCGAGTCGCCGGTCCACCACACCAGCAGGGTGCCGGTCGCTTGCGCCCGCTCAATCCCACCGAACGCCAGAAGCGTCAGGGTCCCAACGATGGCGCTGATCGTCATGGCACTCAGCGCGACGGTCCCCAGCGAAAGGGCATCGGAAGCTCGCTTCATCTCGGCGTCGAACGTGCGTCGGCGCAGCAGTGCAGCCGCCAGAACGACGGCGGCGGTGTTCCCGGCGGCGATGAAGCCTGCCGCGGCTGGTGACGGAGCGATCGGCAGGTTCACGGCGAAAGCTGCGATCGCTACGGCCGGCCACAGCCGCGGCCCGAAGGCCAGCAGTGCGGCAACCGCGATCCCGGTCGGCGGCCAGACCGGCGTGACGACATCTCCGACCAGCGCCAGGCTCAGACCCAGCCGCGCGCCGGCGTAATAGGCCAGCCCCAAGACCAGAAAGCGAATGACGTATCCGGCGCGGGCGCGGCTTGCGGCCGGCGGCTGTGCCGAACGACGCGCGTCAGCGGGGCGGGCCGAAGCCTTCGTGTTTGACATCCACCGCCGATGGTATGAGCGGGTAGCGGAGCCGCCTACGCCACGAAATGACTATCTTTCGTCTGCAGGCTCTCTTGGGAGGGAAGGTAGGTCCGATGACGACGCATCTGCCCGGCTTTTGCGGGAGGCCCGGGGCGATGCTACAAACGGCGCATGTGCCGAAGCATCAAGACACTCAGAGACGGAGCCGAGCCGGCTACGACCGGAGACATCCGGGCCGCTGCATTGCAGTTCGTGCGAAAGATCAGCGGCTTTCGTGCTCCGGCGCCCCACAACACAGAGGTCTTCGATCGGGCCGTCGAGGAGATTGCGGCAACCTCCGAGCGTCTGCTGGGGTCCCTGATCGTTCGCGGCGGAAAACGCGCCTGACGCCGGCAGGGTGCTCTAGCAGACCAGGTTCAGGTACGGGAAGGGATTGACCGCGCGACCGCCACCGGGATGCCATTCGAAATGGTCGTGGGTCGGGCCGCCGCGCGCGTTGCCGCTGTCGCCTACGTAGCCGATGACCGTGCCGGCCTGAACCCGGCCCGAGGCATCCGAGAACGAGTTCAGGTGAGCGTTGAAGACGTATCCCTGGGCGCCGTGCACGCGAACCTGCAGCCCGCCCATTCCCGACGAGTTCTTCTGGACGGTGCCGTCGAATGGAGCCCGGATCGGAGTTCCGCGGGGAGCCAGGATGTCGTTGCCCTGGTGGCGGCGACTGCCGCGCGGCGCGCCGAAGTCGTTGGAGTAGCCGCGCGGCTGATCGACGGGGCAGACGGAGAACGGTCCGCGACCGTTGATAACCACCGGTGTCGAGCGGGACGCGCGGCGGCGGCTGCCGCGGCGTGATTGCTCGATAGCGCGTAAGCGACTTACCTGCTCGCGGAACAACTTTGACAGCGTGGCCCGTTCCCTGCCCAGCGTCTTGAGCAACTCGCGTTGCTTGGCCAGCACGCCGGCCAGTGCTTTCTGCCTGCGCTGAATCTGAACGCGAGCAATAGTTACGCGCTGCAGGGTGTCCCGATCAGAGGCGCGCAGATGCTCGATGAAGGCCACGCGATCGCCGTACTGGGTCATGGACTCCGCCGACAAGAACGCCGACGCATCACTGAGCGCCCCCATGTACATGCCTTGGGTGAGTGCCCGTAAGCCCTTGCGCGCGCCGCCCAGCTTGCCTTCCGCGCTGCGGATCGACTTCTGCATCGCGCCGATACGGGTCCTGGTGATTTCTAGGGAAGACTGAAGGCGGCTTAGGCGGCCGGCCACGGCGTTCAACCGCTTCTGAGTGGTTGAGGCGCCGGTCGCGGCGCCGGCCGGCACCGAAAGCGTTCCGGCAAACGTCAGGGCCAGGGCAAGCACAAGCGGCGCACGACTATGACGTGCGCTGGGGAAGGTTCGGCCGCGGGTCTGAAGGACCCGCCGGAGGCCGCGTGGCGTCCTCACAGGGTTCTTTCTAGCCGGGACGGGGGGCACAGGCAAATCACCCCCCCGCGGGTGGCACCGGGATGTCCGGCAGCGGCGGCAACTCGGGTAAGGCCGGGACGGGCGGTACGCCGGGGACATCCGGCAAGCCGGGGACGGCGGGAGCGCCGGGA
>JBKKBA010000129.1:0-2703 GCA_046714275.1 Actinomycetota bacterium | reverse complement strand
AGCAATGACTTACCCTCGGCAACCTGGCCGCTCATGACCAGGTGATAGCCCAGCAGGCCTGCGGCGTTGATGCGGATCGGCTCGTTCCCCAGACGCTCGCCGATCTCGATCGCTCGCCGGGCGGCCGGGATTCCGATCGACGGCTTTCCTTGATAGAGCGCAGCGGTTGCGTAGCAGATGTGGACATAACCCAGCGCCGGTCTCTCGGGCTGGCCCTCAAGGATCGCCTCGGCCGCCCGCACATGGCCCAAGGCTTTGTCGATGTCCATGATGATCGTGAACGTGGCCAGCAGGAACCCCAGACGCGTGTGGACGGCCGCGACGCGACGTTCGTTCCCTGCTGTCTGATACAGAGCCAAGGCTCTCTCCAGGAAGACCACGCCTGCATTCAGGTCCAATCCCGTCACGTACATGAGGGTCCCCAGGCCCTCCAGCAGAACCGGCAGCGTTTCCGGGCGGACGCCGGTTTCCTCGATCAATTCCAGCGCGCCCTGCAGATGGCCGATCGCCTCTACCCACGCAAAGATCGACGACGCCGCTCCCGCGGCGGAAAGGGAGATATCCACCGCCTTCTCGGGATCGGCGGCGGCTCCGGCCAAGCGGTAGTGCGTCGCCAGCGCCGTGATCGAAGGGTTCCGCCCGCTCTCCAAGGCTTGCGCCGCGCGCAGATGCGCGCGTTGCTTCCGGGGCAGGCTCAGCTCTTCATAGAGTGTCTGCCGGACCAGGGCGTGCGTGAACGCATACGCCGCTTCGTTGCGCGCCGGCGCCTCGACGATCAACTGATGCTCCAAAGCTTGCTCAACCGCGGCCAGTGTTTGGTCCTCGCCCAGCCCGCACATGCGAACCAGCGCGGCAAAGTCGAACTCGCGGCCCAGCACGGCCGCATCGGCCAGGACGCGGTTGCACTCGTCCGGCAGGCGCGACAGACGGCGTCCGATGACATCGCGCACGCCCTCGGGGATTCTCATCTGGTCCACCGAGACGTCGTAGCGCCAGCGCCCGTCGCGCTGGTAGAGAACGCCGGTTTCGATCAGATGCCGCACGATCTCTTCGATGAAGAACGGGTTTCCCTCCGTCTCGCGGTGAAGCGCCTCGGCAAGCGCCACGCCGCCGGCGCCCAGCGATTGCTGCGCCGACCCCTCCAGCAGGCTCAGAACTTCGTCGATCGACAGCCCCCGTACCAGGACCCGCCTGAAGGCGCGCTCTCGTCGCAGCGTCGCCAGCGTCTCGGAAAGCGGGTGCCGGCGATCCAGCTCGACGTCCCGGTACGTTCCGATGACGACGATGCGACCGGACGGGACGTATCTGGCCAGGTGGCTTAGCATCGATAGCGACGACGAATCGGCCCAGTGAAGATCGTCCAGCACCAGCAAGATGGGTGTTGCCGCCGCCGCATTCACCAAGAACGACGCCACGCTCTCCAGCAGACGAAAGCGATCCTGCTCGGGATCGGCGGGGCGCGGCCCCGTCGGGTCGGGGCTTGGATCGGGGAGCAGGGCGCGTACCTCCGACACGATCCGCCCGATTTCCGCCGCGGAATCGCCCATCCGCTCTCGGATCTCGTCGGCGGGACGCCCGGCCGTGTACGAACGAACGGCTTCGATGAAAGGGATGTAGGGCACCGACGCCTCGGCTTCGTAGCATCGCCCCACCAGAACATCCAGCCCACGCAGCCGCGCGTAGACGGTTGCTTCTTCGGTCAGGCGCGTCTTGCCGATGCCGGGTTCGCCGGCGATCATCACGATCGAGCCGCGGCCCGACATCGCCGCGTCGATCGCTTCGCGCAGACTGCCCAGCTCGGTTTCACGCCCCACAAAGGGTGTGCGCGCCTGAGGCAGAAGCTGCGCGCCGGCCCGGCGGACCTCGGGAGCCACGGGATCGACCCGGCTGCCGGCTTCTTGAATGCGCCGCAGCACGTCGGCGGCGTCGGCCGGCCGATCCTCCGGCGCCTTCGCCAGCAGGCTCATGACCAGATTCTCGACGGCGCCTGCGGCTTCTGGGGCGTGCCACGACGGCGCAACGGGGGCCGTATTGATGTGCTGGGAGATGATGCTCATCGCGTCCTCGCCCAGGAACGGGGGGCGTCCGGTCAGCATCTCGTAGAGCACCGCTCCCAGCGCATACAGATCGCTGCGCGCATCGACGCCACGTCCCAGCGCCTGCTCCGGCGGCATGTAGGCGACGGTGCCGACCATCATGCCTTCGATCGTCAGGCGGGAATGGTCCGTGTCCATCGCCAAGCCGAAGTCGCCCAGCTTCGCCAGACCTCCGACGGTCAGCCACACGTTGCGGGGCTTTAGGTCGCGATGGATGATTCCTCGCTCGTGCGCATGCTGCAGGGCGGCAGCGATCTCCGCTGCGATTCGCAGAGATTCTTCGATGGGAAGCCGGTGGTCCTCGGACTTGGACAGCAGATCCTCGATCGAGCCGCCGGCCATGTATTCCGAAACGATGTACTGCCCGCCGGCATCTTCCCCGATGTCGTGCACGGTGACGATGTTCGGATGATCGCCCAGCCGGCCCATCGCGCGCGCCTCTCGCCGGATCCGCTCCAGGCCCGGATCGTCTAGACCATCGGTCTTGATCAACGCGATGGCGACGTCGCGATCAAGCGCCGTGTCGTGCGCCCGGTAGACGCGCTTGCGCCCTCCTTCGCCCAGGAAGTCCCGGATCTCGTAGCGGCCGCCGGCCACGGATTCGGGC
>JBKKBA010000128.1:0-10703 GCA_046714275.1 Actinomycetota bacterium | reverse complement strand
CGTCATCGGTTCGACAGGTCCACCGGGCCGACCGGCCCGCCGACGACGATCGCTTCGCTGCGCTGACGCTCGAAGCGCTCCTTCAGGTTCTCGTCGGCAATCATCGTCTGCAACCGGATGATGCCTTCCAGCAGTGCCTCGGGGCGCGGCGGGCAACCGGGAACGTAGACGTCCACCGGAACGATCTGATCGACTCCCTTGGTCACCGAGTACGAGTCCCAGAACGGCCCGCCGCAGTTGGAGCACGATCCGAACGAGATGCAGTACTTCGGCTCGGGCATCTGTTCCCACACGCGCTTAAGCGCCGGGGCCATCTTGTCGGTCAGCGTGCCGGCGACCACCAGCAGATCGGCCTGGCGCGGCCCGTGAGCGACGGGGATGACGCCCAGTCGGATGAAGTCGTGCCGGCTGGTGGATGCCGCGATCAGCTCGATCGCGCAGCAGGCCAGACCGAAGTTCATGACCCAGAGCGAGTACTTACGGCCCCAGTTCAGGACGAACTTGATCGGCTGCGGGATATTGACCTTGTCGATCACGCCCACGGTGCCCGCTCCCTGGTCGCGTTCGCGCGACGCTGCTCGTCGGGGTCGATCCAGTCCAACACTTTCTTCTTGTAGGCATACAGCAGGCCGACGGCCAGGATCAGGATGAAGATGATCATCTCGACCAAGACCTGGCCCGCGTTCGGGAAGTCTTCGAACACCACCGCCCACGGAAACAGGAAGACCGCCTCGACGTCGAAAATGACGAACAGGAAGGCGTAGATGTAGTAGCGGATCTGCGTCTGGGACCAGCCTTCACCGACGGGATCCATCCCACATTCGTAGGTCGTGTACTTCTCGGCCTTGGGCTTGCTGGGGCGCATCAAGCGGTTGAAACTGAATGCGACGGTGACGAAGCCGACCCCAAGGATGGCCAGGGCCCCGATCGTTGCGTACTGCCATAAGTACCTGTTCATAGCGAGCCTCGCCCCACCCCTACGGCGTCATGCATCTTCGCTGGTCAGGCCGCGTAAAAGCGCGCTCGTGAAAACTCTCACGTGCTAAAACCCGCGGGATTCTAACGCCTAATGGGGCCGATGCCCAAAGCGGAAGGGATGCCAGGCGGGGGGGCGGCGTCTCGCCAAGGTACGCGGAAACGACGGCGGGGTTGTTCCGAACCTGGGTGGGCGTGCCTTCAGCGATCGGAAGGCCCTGGTCGAGCACGGAGACGTAGTCGCACAGGGCCATCACCAGACCGACGTCGTGCTCGATCAAAAGGATGCTGAGCCCAAGGTCGCCGCGCAGCGCTCGAAAGGTCTGCGCCAGCTCGGCGGAGCGCGCGGTCGCGGCGCGCCGGTGCGAAGTCGTCGCGGGTGGAAACGTCGCTGGAACGGCGATCCTCATCATGCCTCCGACCTCGCGGCGAGCCCGGACGGCTCGCCGGTGTTCGTGACCGGTCGAGGCGGCTCCGACTACGCAACGGTCGCCTACTGTGCGCGGGAGCGGGCGCGGGAGCGGGCGCGGGCACCAAACTAGGACTGCGATTCGCGGCCGACGGTAGACGGCTGCCTCGGCCCGCCCACACATCTTGCTTGCGTTTTGCTTGCGCTTGCGTTTTGCTTGCGCTACGCTACGAGCCATGAGGGACCCGTTGGTTGTGGAGGATCCCCGCGAGGCTGCGGAGGCCGTCGAAGAGTTTGGGTCCGAAGAGGTCATCCTCTTCGAGAAGGTTGTGGGCGACGCCGTTCACGGCCGGGCACCGGCGATCCGTGCCTACCTGAGGGGCTGGAGGTCGCTCGAGCTGCGCTTGCTCAGCCTGGTTCGGGAGTGGAAACCCGATGCCGTGGTGGAGCGCAAAGGCGATTTCCTGTTCGCGACCGCCACGGGATCTCTATCAAGCTATCGGGCCGAGATCCTCGACCTCGCAGCCGTCCACGCCCCGTTCTCGCCTTGGGTTCTGCATTTCGGAGTCGGCAAGGGGGTCGCCCTCTTCCTGCTGTCGGAGGTCCGGCGCTCAACCCCAGATCTTTATCCTCTGGTTCCGGAGGAAGTCAGCGGGTTCCCTTCGTGGGACATCAGTCAGCGTGAGTTCAATCGCTTCGCTCGACTTGTGTATCTGGCCATCACGGAAGAGCATCCGCCGCTGCACCGCGTCGCCGAGGTGTTCGACCTGTCTGATACAGCGCTCGGCGGTCTGTTCGCTGTAACCCGGCAAGCCGCGTCGCAATGGCTGGATGGTGATGTTCCTGCATCGCGACAACCGCGGATCCACACCATCGCTTCGATCGCCGCGTTGCTCCAACGAAATCTCGATCCTCACACGATCCCTGGCGTGATCCGCAAACCGGCGGACGCGTATGAGGGACGTTCGATCCTGGAGATGATCCAGGAAGAGCGCGAGGAAGAGGTTCTGACTCAACTGCAGCGCGCGTTCGATTGGGCAGCCACGGCGTGACGCTCAGTTCTATCCGCCGCGGCGGAGCCTATTTCCGGGTTGCGGACCCCGATTGGGAGGATCCGCTTGACGGTTCCTACGCGCAGACGTCGGGCGGGCGATGGAACGCCGATACCTCCTTTCCCGTCGTCTATCTGAGCGCCACGATCGACGTCGCGCGCGCCAACGTGCTCCGGCGATTCCACGGACAGCCGTTCTCGGTCATGGATCTGCGTGAGGACCGCCGGCCAGTCCTCGTTGAGACCCGCGTGCCGAAAGACGACTACATCGACATCGTCACCGATGCGGGCTGCATCGGTGCTGGGCTACCGCGCACGTATCCGATAGACGCGTCCGGCGGCGGAGTGCCTTGGTCGGCGTGCCAACCGGTCGGACAGAAAGCCTGGGATCAAGGCTCGTCCGGCATCGCAGCAAGGAGTGCCGCGCTCGCTCCGCCGGTCGTGGGCGAAGAGTTGGCTTGGTTCCAGCGTGACGAAGCGGCGCTGGTTCCCTCGATCCAGAAGGCGTTCCAGGACTGGTTTCCCGGCGGGACGGGTGACGCTGGGCCACCGCGAGGATGAGCCTTTGAAGAGATCGCGAGCGTCCGGGCCGGGAGCTTCATAGAATCGCCGCTCGCGCCGGCTCGAAGAGATTCTTAGCGGTGGGCTGTCGTCTATGACGGCTCCCATGCGTATATATGGCGATGAGTGAAGGCGAGGCGGCGGCAGTGCGGCGACTCGGCATCGGCATCGTGGGGCCGTCGCAAGAGAGGATCGAGCGTCTTGGAGCATGGTATGGGGCCGAGCATGAGCGCCTCGTTCGGTTCGCGTACCTGCTCACTCACGATACCGCCGCGGCCGAGGACCTCGTTCAGGAAGCGTTCATCAAGATCTATCGAGCAAGTGCGCGCGTAGAGGAGCGAGGTCTACCGGGGTATGCGCGGCAAGTCATCCTGAACCTGGCCCGCAGCACGTTCCGCCGCCGCGTGCTCGAGCGACGCGCTCTAGAAGGAATGTCAGCAGGTCCGGACTCATCCGACCCGGACCTGACGCCGGCCATTGATGTACGGCAGGCACTCCTCCGGCTCTCCATGCCGGATAGAGCCTGTCTTGCGCTTCGTTACTACGAAGGCATGAGCGACCGGGATATCGCGGCGATGCTTAGCATAGGTCATGCGGCAGCGCAGAAGCGTGTTGAGCGAGCACATGCACGTCTGCGCGCGTTGCTTTCGGAGGAGGAACGATGAACGACTCACATGTCACGGAAGCATTTAAGCTTCTCGCCGCCGAGGCGAATCCCGGGCCCTCCCGTTGGCATGCCATCGAGTCTGGAATTCGCCATCGGCACGCCTTCAAGCTCGTCATTGGCGTCGCCGCATCGGCTTTGGTTGTCGTCACGCTCGCTTCGATCGTACCGCGCATCGGAGGAGCTCTCCGGGTTGATCCCTTCAGCGGACCGGGCTCGCTCACGACAACCAGTCCGGGTGAAACCAGCGCGCAGATCTCTGCTTTCCGTGACGAGCAGGCGCAATTCCAGATCTCTTTTCCCTCGGACTGGCACTTCAACGGATTTCAAGAAGGCGTCGCAGGAATCAGCCTTGAGGTCCCACAGTCAAAGGACGAGAGCGGCTCGTTCGGCATCGAGATGTTCACCATCGTCGGCAGCAAGCACGACGACCGCTCCCCTCTCGGCACCTCAACAATCCCGTACCAGACGGTGGATCCGATTTCGGGCGCGCGAACGGTGCGGTGGGAAGAAGGCGTTCAGCAGGAGGGCCGTAGGTCCCGTCGCGTCCTGTACCGACTGGACTGGACCGGTCGACAGGCGGATTGGGCTGCCGGGGCGCCAGAGGCACCAGTCACGTTGGCGTTCCTCATCTCTGCTGCCAGCGATGAGTCGTGGGAGCAGTACGGCGCGGCAGCCGAGAAGATCGTCAAGAGCGTGCTTCCGCTTGAGGACGTTCGGCCGGAGCGATGGCGGGACGTCTCCGTGTACACGCCGTGGGGCGGGGTTGCGCCGGGCATCCTTTACGACGAAAGAACTGCGGTGCTGGTGCAGTTCCTCGACGCGCGAGCGGGACGCGGCGACGTCGCCCGAGTCTACGGCGGCGGTGAGCTGCAGGCAGTCAGCAGATATGGGGTGCAGCAGCGAAAAACCGCAGGCGACGTCACCGAGTTCCAGGTGGCAATCAATGGCGGCGTTGAAGAGACCATCAGCGTCGGACCAGACAGCTCTGGCAGGCTCAAAGTCCGCAGCGTCCGCCTCGCACGTTAAGCAGGGCCGAAGCCGGCGGCGACGGTTCCGGGTGCTTCGCTGGGAAAGAGTTCCGCGTTGTTGATGTTTCTGGCTGCGGTGACCATGTGGCTCTGCACGTACAGCGATTGGGCCCCGAAGCTAATCTGCACGGCCGGTCCGATCGGTTCTCCATAGATCCTGATCGCGATCGCCTTCCTGATGAACTCTGAAAGGTTTTCGCCTTGTGCCGCTGCCGCCGTCTCAAGCCCGTTCCCGTCGCGCGGCGGATATCGGGTGGTGTGTCGCCTGAACCGTGACGACAAGAAGATGCGCACCTACAGCTTCATCGTGAAGTAGCGGTGAATCGGATACCGCTCGACCGGCAGACGTCAGGCGGAGCGGTGGGTGACGAAGGCTGCCAGTTGCTCCAGCGCGTCGCGGCCTGTTCCGGCGGGGACGGCGCCGAGGGCGGCGACGGCGCGGTTGCTCCAGGTGCCGGCCGCGCTGGTGGCTCGATCTAGGGAACCGTTGGAGCGCAGGATCCGCAGCGCTTCGTCAACGTCGCTTCGCGACAGCGCGGCGCGCAGGTCGTCGCTGAGCGGCGACAGGCCGGCCAGTGTTTCCAGCACCGGCAACGTCCAGACTCCTTCGCGCAGGTCGGTGCCGGGAACCTTGCCCGACTCCTCTTGGACGCCGGCGATGTCCAGGACGTCGTCGGAGAGCTGAAAAGCCATCCCCAGCGCCTCGCCGTATTCGGTCACGGCGTCCACGACGGCGGCGTCCGTGCCGGCCAGCCACGCGCCCAGGTGCGTGGACGTAGCCAGCAGCGCCGCAGTCTTCCGCTTGATCGTCTCCAGGTAGCGCCCAACGCTTTGATCGGGCGTTCCGGTGTGCTCGGATTCCATGATCTGGCCCTCGCACACGGCGGCGATCGTGTCGGCCAGGACGCGGCTGGGATACGTGCCCAGGTCGGCGGCGATTGCCGAGGCCCGCGCGAACAGCCAGTCGCCGGCCAGGATGGCGACGCGATTATCGAACCGAGCATTCGCGCTGGGGCGGCCGCGCCGGACGTCGGCCTCGTCCATCACGTCGTCGTGATACAGCGTCGCCAGATGCGTCAGCTCGATGGCCACAGCACAATCGACCAGTTGCTTGTCGGTGGCGTCATAGTTTCCCAGCCGCCCGGCCAGCAGGACCAGCATGGGACGGAAGCGCTTCCCCCCGCCGGCCAGCACGTGACCCGCCGCGTCGCGCACCATGGGCTGCCCGGAGGCAACCGCATCGCGAAGGCCGGTCTCGACGCGGTCTAGGTCGGCGCGGATGGCCGGCTCAAGGGTGCCGAGCGGGTCGCCGCTCATGATCTGATCATCCGAAGGCCCATCATCCCAGGAACACCGCCGCGCCGCGCGCCAAATCCATCAACTCCTGTGGCCAGATCCCGAACAGCACGGTCGCGGCTGCGATCAACGCCAGTCCGGAACCCAGCACGCGCGACGGAACAACGCCGGTATCGCCGTCAACCGGGTCCGACATCCACATCGCCACGATCAGCCGCAGGTAGAAGAACGACGCGACGACACTGGTCAGCAAGCCGGCGACGACCAATCCCGTTTCGTGCGCCTCGACCGCGGCCTTGAAGATGAACAGTTTGCCCATGAAGCCGGCGGTCGGCGGGATGCCGGCCAGCGACAGCAGGAACAGCGTCATGGCTCCCGCGATCATCGGCGACCGCTTGCCCAGGCCCTGCCACGACGACAGCAGCACGCGCTCGCGCCCGCGAATCGCGCTGGCAACGATCAGCCCGAAGGCACCCATCGTGGCGATCGAATACACCACCAGATAGAACAACACGCTGGACGTTCCGTCGCGCGTGGCGGCGACGACGCCGACCAGCAGGTAGACGGCATGGGCGATCGATGAGTAGGCGAGCATTCGCTTGACGTCGCTCTGCACGATCGCGACGACGGCTCCCAGAACCATCGACGCGACGGCGACAACCCACAGCATCGGCTGCCAATCCCATTGCAGCGGGCCGAAGCCGACCAGGAAGACGCGCAGCAGCGCGATGAACGCCGCGGTCTTGGTTCCGGCCGCCATGAACGCCGTCACCGGCGTGGGCGCGCCCTGGTAAACGTCGGGAGTCCACATATGGAACGGCACGGCGGCGATCTTGAAGAGCAGGCCGGCGGCGACCAGTCCGAATGCCAGGAAGACCAGCCGGGGCACGACGGCGCCGGCCTGCTGGCTGATCTGAGCAAGGTTGGTGGTGGCCGTCGCGCCGTAGGTCATTGCGATGCCATAGAGCAGGAACGCGCTGGAGAACGCGCCCAGCAGGAAATACTTCAGCGCGCCCTCCTGGCTCTTGTCGTCCTTGCGAGCGAACGCGGTCAGCACGTACAGCGCCAGGCTGAGAACCTCGACGGCCAGGAAGATCATCAGCAGATCGTTGGACGCGGCCAGCAAGGTCATCCCCGCCGTCGCGAACAGCATCAGCGGATAGAACTCGGGCCGGTGGATGCCGCGGGCGCTCAAGTATTCGTAGGACAGCAGCATCGCGACGGCGGCGGCGCCGATCAGGATCAGCGAGCCGAAGACGAACACGCCGTCTGCGACCACCATGCCCTGCATGCCGACGGTTGTCCGCTCGTTCAGGTCAAAGGTGAACCAAGCCGCCAGCCCCAGCGACACCATGCTGAGCGCGACCAGCACCCCGCGATGGACGCGACGATTGAACGATGCGACAAGCAGGGTGAGCACGCCTCCCCCGGCCAGGGCTAGGTGAGGCGCGATCGCGCGCCAGACGATCTCGGGTGCCGGCACTAGCGCCCCTCTCCCGTTCCTGCTTCGGTTCCCGGTCCGGTGACGGCGCCGATCGGCGCAACGCCGGCCGTCCCGGCGGCCTCAACGGGCAAGCCGGCCGGCTGCGAGCCGGTGACGCGCGCGCGAACCCGTTCCAGTGCCGGGCCCATCCGGTCCAGGAACGGCTTCGGGTACAGACCCAAGAACAGGATGGCCGCAAGCACCGGCGCCAGCACCAGCGTCTCGCGCGGGGACAGATCGGCCAGCAGCCGGTTCTCATCCTTGTCGATCGGACCGGTGAACACGCGCTGGTACATCCACAGCAGGTAGACCGCGCCCAGCACCATGCCGGCCGCGGCAACGGCCGCCCACGGCTGGGACTTCACGAACGTGCCAAGCAGAATCAGGAACTCGCCGACGAACCCGTTCAGGCCCGGAAGAGCCAGAGACGACATCACAACGAACAGAAACGCCGCCGCGTACTTGGGCATGACCTTGGCGATGCCGC
Source organism: Actinomycetota bacterium (assembly GCA_046714275.1). GTDB lineage: Bacteria > Actinomycetota > AC-67 > AC-67 > AC-67 > JBKKBA01. Next base: position 2,746 of record JBKKBA010000128.1, on the reverse strand, counting down.
CGTAGTCTTCGATCAGGCGCGTGTGACGTCGCTCGTGGAGCATGCCGACCAATAGGAACAGCGCTCCGGTGGACAGACCGTGGTTGATCATCTGCAGCGCGCCGCCCTGCATGCCCTGCGCGGTGAACACGAAGATGCCCAGCACGACAAAGCCCAGATGGCTGACCGACGAGTACGCCACCAGGCGCTTGATGTCGCGCTGCATGGTGGCGACGATCGCTCCGTAGATGATGCCGATCAGCGCCAGCGCCACCACCCACGGGACGGCGTCCTTTGCCGCGCCGGGGAAGAGCGGAATCGCGTACCGCAAGAACCCGTAGCCGCCCATCTTCAGCAGCACGGCGGCCAGGATCACGGATCCCGCCGTCGGGGCTTCGGTGTGCGCATCGGGCAGCCAGGTGTGCAGCGGGAACAACGGAATCTTGATCGCGAAGGCGACGAAGAAGGCCAGGAAGAGCCAGCGTTGCGTGCCGGCCCCGAAGGTGAGCGTCTGAATCTTCTCCAGATCGAACGTCCCGACACCCAGTTGCGCTTTGGCTTGGAAGTAGGTGACCAGAATGCCGGCAAACATCAGCAGGCCGCCCAGCAGCGTGTAGACGAAGAACTTCATGGCTGCGTAGATGCGCTGTTCGTAGCCCCAGTAGCCGATCAGGAAGTACATCGGCACCAGCATCGCGTCCCAAAACACTGTGAACAGCAACAGATCCAGGCTGATGAACACGCCGATGACGCCGGTCTCAAGTGCCAGCAGCAGCGCGCAGAAGAGCTTCGGATTCCGCGACTCCTTCCACGATGCCAGGATGCTGATCGGAATCAAGAACGCAGTCAGCAGCACCAGGAACAGGCTGATGCCGTCCACACCCAGCTTGTAGGACGCACCGATCGAGCGGATCCAGTGCCGGTCCTCGACCATCTGGAATCCGCCGTCGGTGGGATTGAAGCGCGCCAGCACCGCAAGCGCGCAACCGAACGTCGCAACACCAACGGCGATCGCCCATCCCTTGATCACCGCATGCGCATCCTTCGGAAGCAGCGCCAGCAGGATCGCCCCCGCCAGGGGCAGCCACAGCAGCACGCTCAGCATCGGTTAGCTCGCCCTCGCCACGAGCGCGGCTCCTAGAAGCACCGCGCCGCCCAGGATGCCGACCGCGTAATTGCGCACCAGGCCGGTCTGGAGGCGGCGGCCCAGCACCGACAGCATGCCGACACCACGCGCCGTCCAGCTCACCGCGCCGTCGATGATGCGGGTGTCAACCACGAACGCCGCGGTGACGGCAACGACCTTGCCGACGCCGGTGAACAGGAACTGGTACACCTCGTCGAAGAAGAACTTGTTCCGAGCGGCCTGCCAGAAGATCGATGGGTTCTCCCGCCGCCGCTGCCACGGGAATGCCCCCAGGTACATAAAGCCCGCCACTCCCACTCCGGCCAAGCCCGCGCCCGTTGCGATGCCGCCAAGCGCAAGCTCGGAGAGTCCGTTCGAACGGGTGTGCAAGCCCACGTGCTCGTCTCCGGCCTCGAAGAGGCAACGGCCTTTAATTGAATACCAACCGTAATCGCGGGGTTCACTAAAATCGCACACAGCCGGAGCGACAAACTTTTGGAAGTTCCCGCCGTGCGCGCTGAGCCCGAAGAAACCGGCGCCCGCTGCAGCAATTGCCAGCAGCGCCAGCGGCCAGATCATCACCGGCGGGCTCTCATGCGGATGCACACCCTCGGCGACCCGGCTACGGCCGAAGAACGTCAGGAACACCAGTCGCGACATGTAAAAGCCGGTTCCAACCGTGGCCGCCAGCGCCAGCACCCACATCGTTGTGTTGCCGCTTCCGTAGACGCCGGCAAGGATCTGATCCTTCGAGAAGAAGCCGCTGAAGCCTGGGAACCCGACGATCGCCAGCCACCCGACGACGAATGTCGCCGCGGTCCACGGCATCGCCTTGCGCAGACCGCCCATCTTCGTTAGGTCGGTCTCGTCGTTCAATCCGTGCATGACGCTGCCGGCACCCAGGAACATCAGCGCCTTGAAGAATGCGTGAGTGAACAGATGGAAGATCGCCGCGCCGTACGCTCCAACGCCCAGCGCCAGGAACATGAATCCCAACTGCGACACCGTTGAATAAGCCAGCACCCGCTTGATGTCGTCTTGGGTGAACGCGATGAACGCCGCCAGCAGGGCCGTCGCCAGCCCGATCCACGCGACGACGTCCGACGCCGTCGGCGACACTTCGAAGATCGGGTGCGCGCGCGCAACCAGATACACCCCCGCCGTCACCATCGTTGCGGCGTGGATCAGCGCGGAGACCGGTGTCGGGCCTTCCATCGCATCGGGGAGCCACACGTGCAGCGGGATCTGCGCGCTCTTTCCGGCGGCGCCGGCGAACAGCAGCAGCGCGATCCCCGTCGCGGCCGCCGTGCCCAGCCCGCCCGCCGCCGCGAACACCCTGTCGAAGTCCAGCGTCCCGAAATGAACGAAGATCAGCATGATACCAAGCGCCAGGCCGACGTCGCCGCCGCGATTGGTGATGAACGCCTTCTTCGCGGCGACGGACGCTCTGGGACGCTCGAACCAAAACCCGATCAGCAGGTACGAGCAGAGACCAACCAGTTCCCAGCCCACGTACATGATCAAGAAGTTATTCGCCATGACCAGCACCAGCATCGCGAAGGCAAACAGGTTCAGGTACGCGAAGAAACGGGATTCCCGGGCGTCACCCTGCATATAGCCGATCGAGTACAGGTGGATCAG
>JBKKBA010000127.1:0-10749 GCA_046714275.1 Actinomycetota bacterium | reverse complement strand
CAGATCGATGTCGGCTTGGACGACGTCAAGGGCTTGGCGCCGGTCGTTGACGAGGTGGTTCGCACCCTCAACGTCTTCCTGGGCTACGCGACGTTCCGTGACCGTCTGGGCGGCAACCCGCGCCGCGGCGTGCTGTTCGAGGGACCGCCCGGCACCGGAAAGACGCATCTGGCCAAGGCGATGGCGCGGCATGCCGGCGTCCCCTTCCTCTACGTGTCGGGTCCCGCGTTCCAATCGATGTGGTACGGCGCCACGGCCAGGCGCATCAGGTCCTACTTCAAGGCGCTGAAGAAGGTCGCCCGTCGCGAAGGCGGAGCGATCGGCTTCATCGAAGAGATCGATGCGTTCGCCACGACTCGCGGTGGGCTTGACGGGTCTACGCCAATAGCACCGATGACGATTGCGCGCAGCGGGCTGTTCGGCCGCCGGCAGGAGGCCACGATGGCGTCGGGCACCGGCGGAACCGTCAACGAGCTGCTGATCCAGATGCAGTCGTTCGACACGCTTCCGTTCTGGTCGCGGTTCTTCGACAAGATCAAGGAGTCGATCAATGCGTTTCTGCCGGCCGAGTCGCTGTTGAAGAAGACCAAGCCGCCCTATCACAACGTGCTGATCATCGCGGCGACCAACCGCGGCGACTCGCTGGATCCGGCGCTGCTTCGCCCCGGTCGCTTCGATCGCCGGCTGTACTTCGACCCGCCGTCGCGGGCCGGGCGACGCGAGCTGGTGGACTATTTCCTGGGCAAGAAGAGCCACATGGAAGAGATGGACGACGAGGGCATGCGTGACGAGCTGGCCGGAATCACCTTCGGGTACACGCCGGTCATGATCGAGCACCTGCTGGACGAAGCTTTGATCGTCGCCCTTCGCAAGGGACGCGACCAGTTGAGCTGGGAAGACCTCATGGAAGCGAAGATGACCCAAGAGGTGGGAATCCCGCATCCCGTCGCCTACACCTTCGACGAGCGCCGGCAGATCGCCACGCACGAAGCCGGCCACGCGGTCGCCGCGTACCTCATCGGGGAAGGGCGGACGCTCGAGATCCTGTCGATCATCAAGCGCCGTGATGCCCTGGGTCTGCTGGGACATTCGGATTCGGAGGAGCGCTACACCAAGACCAAGACCGAGTTGGAAGCCCTGCTGAAGATCTCACTCGGCGGGATGGTTGCCGAAGAGATGTTCCTGGGCGAGAGCGGCACCGGACCCGCCGGGGACCTTGCCGGAGCGACGGGTATCGCCGCCGAGATGGTCGGCTCGCTCGGCATGGCCGGCTCGCTGATCTCGTTCCGAGCCGGCGGTGGGGGAGTGTTCGACCCCGGTTTGGTCGGCCGCGTGCTTGGCAGCGGCACCGCTCGCAAGGCTGTTGACGACCTGCTGAACGCCCAGAAAGCGTTGGTCGTGACCCTGCTGCGGAAGAACAAGCACCTGGTCGCGGCGTTGCGCGATGCCCTGCTGGATCGCGATGAGCTGCTGGGTGGCGAGATCGTCAAGGTCATCGAAGAGGCTGGAGGCGCCGGAGCAAAAGCTGCGATTCACACGGCGGCGAAGCGCAGCCGTGCCCGGGCGGTGAAGGCGGCGTCCAGCCCGCAATAGGGACCCAAAGACCATCAGGGGAAGGGCCGGTACCCACCGGCCCTTCACTGCGTCGGCCTTCCGCCATGGCGATGATGGGGGTGACCGGCCGATCCGTACATTCGTACCTTTGCGCCCGCTCTGCCGTTGACACCCTCTTGTGACCGGCCGTAAACTCATCCGGCCCGTTTGGGCAGGTCAGTGGCAGTCTCCAGCGCCCGTCTCAGGGCGATACGCGACCCTCTAGCCGACCCAAGGGTAAATACTGTGTTGTGGGGAGCGATCCTCCCCGGGAGAGGAATGAAGCTTAGTGCCTGAGAACTACCAGTTGGCCGACAGTGCGGTCACCGAGAATGACATCGGTGACAAGGAAGCCCTTCTTGCAGCGTACGAGGAGTCGATCAAGAACTTCGACGACGGTGACCTGGTCACCGGCAAGGTCGTCAAGGTCGACAAGGACGAAGTCCTGCTGGACATCGGATACAAGTCTGAAGGCGTGATCCCAGCTCGTGAGCTGACGATCAAGCACGACACCGACCCGCGAGAGATCGTCAAGGTCGGCGACCAGATCGAAGCCCTGGTCACGCAGAAGGAAGACAAAGAAGGCCGCCTCATCCTCTCCAAGAAGAAGGCGCAGTACGAGCGTGCCTGGGGCCAGATCGAGCAAGTCATGAAATCCGAAGGCATCGTCAACGGCACAGTCATCGAGGTCGTTAAGGGTGGCTTGATCGTAGACATCGGCCTGCGCGGGTTCCTTCCGGCATCGCTGGTCGAGTTGCGCCGCGTTCGCGATCTGACGCCCTATGTCGGCAAGCAGATCGAAGCGAAGATCATCGAGTTGGACCGTAACCGGAACAACGTCGTCCTGTCGCGCCGCAAGTACCTGGAAGAGGCGCAGAGTGAAGGACGCAAGTCGTTCCTGGAAAACCTTCAAAAGGGCGAGGTCAAGAAGGGCACGATCTCATCGATCGTCAACTTCGGGGCCTTTGTCGATCTGGGCGGCGTTGACGGCCTGGTTCACGTCAGCGAACTGTCCTGGAAGCACGTCGAGCATCCCAGCGAGGTCGTGCAGGTGGGCGAAGAGGTCGAGGTCGAGGTGCTGGATGTCGACTTGGAGCGCGAACGGATCAGCCTGTCGCTGAAGAAGACGCAGGAAGATCCGTGGACGGCGTTCTCGCGCCAGCACGAGCCCGGTCAGGTCATCGACGGTCAGGTCACCAAGCTGGTGCCGTTCGGCGCGTTTGTTCGCGTCGCCGACGGCATCGAGGGCCTGGTCCACATCAGCGAGCTTGCCGAGCGTCATGTCGAAACGGCCGAACAGGTCGTGAAGGTCGGTGACCCGGTGAAGGTCAAGATCATCGAGATCGACTCGGAGCGCCGCCGCATCAGCCTGTCGGTCAAGCAGGGCACCAGGGAAGGCGCGCCCGAACCGGTCGCCGTCTCTGATCTGGAGCTGGTGGACGACGCGACCATGGCCGCCTACGACGAGCCGGCTCCCGAAGTTGAGGAGATCGCTCCGGTAGCGTCCGTTGCGACCCCGGTGGAAGCTCCGGCGGAACCGATCGCCGAAGCAGCCGAAGCAGCCGAAGCGCCGGCCGCAGCAGAGGCGGATGGCGAAGCCAAGCCGCAGCCACTTTCGGACGAGTCTTTGGAAGCGATCATCGCCGACATCAAGCGGCGTCAGCAGCAGGAGGGGTAGGGCGCCCGGAAAACGGGCATGCTCGAAGCATGATCCTGGTCGGGCTGACTGGCGGGATCGCGTCGGGGAAATCCACCGTCGCGGCGATGCTGGTCGAACGCGGGGCGATCCTTCTGGACGCGGATGTGATCGCGCGTGAGATCGTCGAGCCAGAGGAACCGGCCTGGAAGAAGGTTGTCGATCATTTCGGCACCGAAATCCTTCAGGCCGACCGGCGCATCGATCGCGACAAGCTGGCTCGGATCGTCTTTGCCGACGACGCCAAGCGCGCGCTGCTGAACGAGATCACGCATCCGCGCGTCATGAGCGTCATCGCCGACCGGCCGGAGACGCTCAAGCCCACCGACTCGATCGTGGTCTGCGATATCCCGCTGCTGGCCGAATCCGGCATCGGGCGTGACATGTTCGATCTGGTCCTGGTCGTGCACGCCGGCCCCGCCACGCAGATGGATCGGCTGGGCCGAAGGCGCGGAATGACGCCGGCCGACGCCCAAGCTCGGATCGCCGCCCAGGCGTCCCCGGAGGAGCGGATGGCCTTCGCCGACGTCGTCGTGGACAACGACGGCGATCGCGATGCGCTTGCCCCGCAGATCGACGCCCTCTGGTCGGATCTCGAAAAGCGCCTCGCCGCCGCGTCCCGCTAACGCCGCTTCCGACGCTCGGGCGGATTGAGTCCGCCTTTCTCGGGACGCTCCTTCCCTGCGCGCCCATTGTCTTGTTGACATGGATGTTGACAACGAAGACAGTTCCGGGCGTTGGGTTCATCCATCGGAAGGAGGATCCGTTGAGAAGGTCAATCGTCGCGGGCGTCGTCGTCCTGAGTGTGGTGGCGCTCCCCGTGGCCGCGCACATGAATTCGGGCCGCAGCACGGTCTACGTTGCAGAGTCGTCCTCGGCGGCGCCGGCCTGCGGCACGTCGCAAGCCGAGTTCGGTGACGGCTACGGCGGGGAGCTGAAGTTTGGACAGATCAAGATGTCGATGGCCGCTCGGTTGTCCACATCCGCAACGAGCCAATGCGACAAGGCCTGGATCCGTCCGAAAGGCTGGCTGGCTACGAACGCGATCATCTGGAAGAAACGGCCCCAGGGCCGGGTCGCGATCTGCAAGGACTTCGGCCTTTGGCATTCCGTCAAGCCGCAGTCGGACTATTCGTGGCAGCAGACCTACGCCGACCGGGCTCCGTGTGGTCGCGGCGTCTACGCCGTGCTGTCGCGGGGACACGTCAAGCTCGATTCCGGGCAGTGGGCTTCATCGCCCTGGGTCGAGACGGCCGATCACAAGCTCTAAGGAGGATTGAACGTGAGCCAACGACGCAGAGTCATCGCCTGGGCCGCCGGCACGCTGTCGGCAGCAGCGCTGGCCGCGACGCTCGTCGCCGCGGAGCCCGGGGTCCAAACGCCCTTCTCGGACCCCGGCTACTACCTTCCGCTCGTCGAATGCCTGAACGCGGAGGGCAACCCGACCAAAATGGTGGTGAATCCGTTGCTGCAGATTCCCGGCGACGCAAACACGGCCGGCGTGTGCTGATCGGGGGCGGGGACGCGGCGTGACCGCCGTTCCCCGCCACCGCAGTAGATAGCTTGTTTCCTACCTGGCCATCGCGATGCCGTCGATCCGCACCGTCGGACGGCCGGCCGTTCCGGCGACGACGATCTTGAGCGTGTGGCGCTTGATCCCGCCGGTCGTGTACCGGCTAAAGAGCACCTGCCGGGCTGCGGTCGTTTTCGCATACGTATCGACGCGGGTGACCTTCACGCCGTCGACGTACACGTCGAAGGCTCCGCAGGTCGGACACCGGTCTCCCACCAGGTAGAGCATGTTGCCTTCCGTCGCCAGTTGCAACGTCCGGCCCGCCGTGGACGCCTGGCGTAGCGTGCCGTAGTACCGACCCGACGACGTCACCGAGGACCAGCCGCTGCTGTAGATCACATAGGACGTGCGCTCATCGAACGGAACGACGGCCGAGCGGATCGCCGACCACGATCCGATCTCGTTTGCGCGGCGCGCGCGCACCTGGAACAGATAGGTGCGCCCCTGATAGCTGGGCGGTTGTCCGGACCCGCCGAACCAAGCGGATGTCGCCGTCGTCCCACTCTTCCAGGTCTTCCAAGATCCTTGAAGCCATGCCCCGGAGGGCGCGCGGTATCGCTCGGTCCACTGCACGTCGTAGACCACGCCGGAGCCGCCGGCCGCCATCCAGGACACGGGGAAGGTGGCGTTGATAGATACTCCCGACACCAGCCCCGGCGTCGTCAGCGAAATGGCGGTTCCCGTTCCGGTCAATGAAACGGTCTTGCCGCCGATCGAAAGCGTTCCGTTGCGTGTCCCGACCCAGCCGGGCCGGAAAGACACGCCGACCGTGCAGGTGCCGCCCGGCGGGACGCTCGCACCGGTGCAGGTGTTGGACGCGACGATGAAGTCACCGGTAACGATTGCAGACGGCCCCGTCAGGTGCGCGCCGCCTGCGTTGCCGACCGTCACCGTACGGGGCGCGGATGTCGCGCCGGTCAGCGTCGATCCGAACGAAAGGCTCGACGGTGAGACGACCGCCCGTGGCTCGGGCGCAAGCAACAAGCTTGCGGTCTGATTCAGCAAGTTCCCGGCCTGGTCTTCGCCGCCGGATAGCACTAGTCGCCCCGCCAGCCCGGTATTGGGCGCAAAGGAAAGCGTCGCACCGTCGCGTGCTGCCGGCGCACCCGAGGTCCCGCGCAACACCCAAGCTTCTCCGGTCCACGACCACACGTCCGGCTGGTCGGTTCCATTGTTGTCCAGGCCACCGATGATGGTCGCCGTGCCCGTGGACTGGTCGAACGCCGTCGCCATGTCGGCCCGGGAGGACGGCCCGGCCACATTCCTTTGCCTCCATGCAGATCCATTCCAGGTCCACGTGTCGGAGAAGAAGTTGTCGCTTGCATCGCAGCACCCACCGAACAGCACCAGCCCGCCGTTGACGGGGTCCTCGACCAGCGCGTGCGAATCCCGGCCGGGGGGAGCAACCGGTGTGTTTGCAAGTGTCCAGGTGGAACCAGTCCAGAGATAGGTAGCGTTGGACTCGACGCCGCTCGACCAACCGCCGAACATGACCAGCCGCAGGCCGTCGAAAGCGATGCGCGGCGCCAGCAAAACCGTGCCCGTCCAGGTCGCTTGCCGCCAGGTCGTCCCATCCCAGGTCCAGGTTTCGTACGTCGGAGCAGTCTGCGTCGTCCCTCCGACCAACACGATGGTTCCGTCAACGGGGTTAAACGCCATCGCCGACATCGCCCGCGGACTGGGCGAGACCGCAGGGTTCGCCTTGCTCCACTGCTGTCCGTCCCACAGCCAGGTGTCGGCGGAGATCCCCGTTTGGGTGAAGCCGCCGAAGAGCACCAGGCGCTGCCGCAGCGGGTCGTAGGCGGACGACGCGCCCCAGAGCCCTGCCGGCCCGCTTCCGTGCGATCGCCATTGATTGAGAGCCGATGCGGTCACGTCCACGGTTTTCGTCGCCGCGTTATCGGTCGTGTCCAGGTCCGTTGTTGTGGTGGAGATAGTCGAGCTGAAGGTCAGGGATCCCGCACCGGTCGGCGTGAACGGGATCGTCACGACCGATGTGGTCCCCAGCTCCATGGTGCCCAACGTGCAGACAAGCTCGTTCTGCTGGCGCACGCACACCGCGGAGGTTGAAGACGCGATCGTGCCGATGGTGGCGCCGGTCGCCGGCAGCGCCACGCGCCCTTCGGCGTTCGCCGCCTGTGATTGACCGCTGTTGTGGAAGTTGACCGTGAGACTGCTTCTGAAGCCGGCTTCGACCGGCGTTGCCGAGAACAGCTTGACGTCAACGTCGGCGGCCGGGACGACGGTTGTGGTCTCGGTCTCGGAGTTGTTGGTCGGGTTGATGTCGGACTCGGCGGCCGTCACGGAGGCCGTGCTCTGGATCTCGCCGACGTGGATCACGGCGCCGGCGATCGTTACGTCCGCGCTGGACCCGCTCGCAAGCAGGCCGATCGAGCACGTGTAGGTGTTGGACGAGGACGTGCACGAGCCCTGCGTCGCGCTTGATGTCGCGTTGGTCACCCACCCGGAAAGGTTGAAGGTCATCACCACCGACGTCGCGTCGGCCGGTCCAAGGTTCGCGACCGTTGTCGTGTAAGACAGAGCCTTTCCGTCGTACACGGGATCGGGCGTGTCGGTCACGGCGACGCTCAGGTCGGTGGGCCCCGGCGCCGCAAACGCCGGCGATCCGGGGAGAACGACGGCCAGGCAAACAAGGACAAGCAACAGTCGAAGATTTGGGCGCACGGGATCCTTCCGATAAAGGGGGGGGTTCCCAAGCAGTATCGGGCGTCCACCAAGCCAAGGTTGAGTCGTCGGGGGTGACATGGGGCGAATCTCACTGTTTCAGACCACAAGACCTTGGCCGCCGCGCCGCTATGATCCGTTCTGTGACCAGACGCTACGACGCAGTGCTCTTCGACGCGGGCGAGACGCTCGTTCATCCCAGCCCGTCCTTCGGCGGCCTGCTGCATCAATTGATCGCGGATCTGGGTCACCGCTTCGACCCCGATGACGTCGAACGGCATGCGCGCGCGGCGCTGACCGAAGCCTCGGCAGAGGCCCTGGGCGAGGGCCGGACGTGGTCGACGTCCAACGAAGCGTCGCGCGACTTCTGGACCGGCATTTACCGTTCCCTGTTTGCGACGCTGGGCGTCGACGACGATCACGGCCGCCTGGCCGATACGATCTACGGCGAGTTCACCAAACCGCACCACTACGTGCTGTTCCCCGACGCGATGCCGGCGCTGCGCGAGCTGAAGGCGCTGGGCTACCGGCTGGGCGTGATCTCGAACTGGGAGGACTGGCTGGCAGGATTGCTAGAGGCGCTGGGCGTTACCCCCCTGCTGGATGTCGTCGTCGTCAGCGGCGCCGAAGGCGTCGAGAAGCCGGACCCGCAGATCTTTCATTTGGCGCTTCAGCAGATGGAGATCCCGCCGGCTCGCGCCGTCTACGTCGGGGACTCGCCGTCACACGACGTCCGACCGGCTCTGGCTCTGGGTATGGGCGCCGTCCTTCTGGACCGGCACGGCTACCACAATGGAGTGCACCGGCCGACGATCGGCTCGCTGGGCCTTTTGACGGCGGCGCTGACATGAGCGAGCAGCGACGATTCACCGTCGATGAGGCGAATGCGCTGCTGCCCCAGATTCAGCCGGCGCTTGAAGGCCTTCGCGACGCGCAGCGGCGAATGGAAGAGGGCCACGAACAGGTGCTGGAATCGGCAGGCGGCAACGGCGGCGGGGAGCCGGGGCTGGATTACCTGGAGGCGACGAAACAAGGCGCCGCGTGCGTGGCTCGTCTAGAGGCGCTGGGCGTCGTCGTGCGTGATCCGTCCGCCGGCTTGATCGACTTCCCCGCCGAACGCGACGGAGAACAGATCTTTCTGTGCTGGCGCCTGGGCGAAGACGCAGTCGCCTGGTGGCACCCCACCAACTCAGGCTTCTCCGACCGCCGCCCGCTTTAGCTCTAGGTTTCGCCGGTTACCGCGAACTGAGGGACGCCTTCGAACGGACGCAGCGCCGGATGTCGCGCCCGGCTGCGGACCCACTCGACGTCGCGCAGACGCTCGATTCGAAGCTTGCGCCAGCCGGCTTCTTCGCATGCACCCAAAACATCGCTCGCATCGATACCGGTGGACAACGGCAGAGCTTGTGTCAGCTCCGGCTCGTAGCGGCGGTGATGGTCGGACCCCAGGTTCAGTGCGCGCTTGGCAATCTTCGCCGCAGCCGATCGCGCCCGATCGCCGGCCGTCTTGTCGCCCCACTCGCCCTCAAACAGCAGCAACCGCCCGGCGACGGCGCGCCAGGCGGCCAGGGTCTTCACGGGATCGGGCAGCGTCCAGATCAAATGCCTGGCCATGACCGCGTCGAACGGTCCCGAAGGCGGCTGGTCGGCGGGCCCGGCGACGATGGTCACATCGTGCCCTTGCGCCGCGGCCTTGTCGGTCAGCCGGGCCAGCATCCCTTCCGACAAGTCCAGCGCCGTGACCGAATAGCCCAGCTCTGCGGCCAGCAGCGACATCGACCCCGTACCGGCGCCGGCATCCAGGACGCGAGCGGGCGCCGCCGGAAGGAAGCGAGTCATGGCTGCGCGCCAGCAAGCCGCTTCCACGGGATCCGACGCCGAATGCGACGGCGTGTCGTCGTAGGTGGCCGCGTCGGCATCCCAGAAGCGGCGAAGTCGTTCGTGTGTCTCGGTCATCCCAACAGGATAACCGGGCAGGGTAACCGGGCCGGGGCGGCCGGTGTCGCGTCCCTGCCGGGCGCTACGATAAGGTATGCCCGCGTTCAAAGTGGTTTCTGATTTCTCGCCGGCGGGGGACCAGCCGACGGCGATTCGCGCGCTGACTCAGGGCGTCGAAGCCGGTCACGACTTTCAAACCCTGCTGGGGGTCACCGGGTCGGGCAAAACGGCTACGGCGGCGTTCTTGATCGAACAAGTTCAGAAGCCGACGCTGGTCATCTCACCCAACAAGTCGCTGGCGGCCCAGCTTGCGTCGGAGTTCAAGGAGTTCTTCCCCGACGCCGCCGTTGAGTACTTCGTGTCGTACTACGACTATTACCAGCCCGAAGCCTACGTCCCCCAGACCGACACCTTCATCGAAAAGGACTCGTCGATCAACGACGAGATCGACCGGCTGCGCCACTCGGCCACCTCCGCGCTGCTGACGCGGCGGGACGTACTGATCGTCGCCAGCGTGTCGTGCATCTACGGTTTGGGATCTCCGTCGGAGTACGAGCAGCTCATCCTGCACGTGGTCGCGGGCGAGGAATATCCGCTGGAGAAGATGAAGCTGCGGCTGGTCAACATGCAGTACGACCGGAACGACTTCAACCTGTCGCGCGGCAAGTTTCGCGTCCGCGGCGACACCCTGGAGGTGCATCCCGCTTACGAAGAGAAGGTGCTGCGCATCGAGCTGTTCGGCGACACCGTCGAGCGCATCACCGTGATGGACCCCGTCACCGGAGAGATCGCCGCCGAGCTTCCGCAGGTCACGGTCTATCCCGCATCCCACTACGTCGCCGGCAAAGAGCGGATGGAGCGCGCCATCGCCGGCATCGAGATCGAGCTTGCCGAGCGCCTGGCGGCCTTCGAGCGCCAAAAGAAGCTGCTGGAAGCGCAGCGGCTTCGCATGCGCACCACCTACGACGTCGAGATGATGCGCGAGATGGGCTTCTGCTCGGGCATCGAGAACTACTCGCGGCACATCGACGGGCGCGTCTCCGGCGAAGCGCCGTACACCTTGCTCGACTATTTTCCCAAAGACTTCCTTTGCATCATTGATGAATCGCACGTGACGGTCCCGCAGTTGCACGGTATGTTCGAAGGAGACTTGTCCCGCAAGACGACGCTGGTCGAGCACGGCTTTCGCCTCCCCAGCGCGATCGACAACCGGCTGTTGCGCTTTGAAGAGTTCCTCACCAAGGTCAACCAGGTCGTCTTCCTG
>JBKKBA010000126.1:0-3647 GCA_046714275.1 Actinomycetota bacterium | reverse complement strand
CGGTTGACACGATCAAGGGGGTCGTTCCGCTCTACATCGTCGGCGGTGGCGGCGCGCCGCTCGGCCGCGACTTAGAGGTCCAGGAGGGATCCATCCGCGTGGACGCGGCCTCGAAGGAGCCCAGCGACGGCTACTACCACGCCTGGCATCTGTTCCGTTTGGACCCGGCGGATCGCAACCCGATCACCGGTCAGGCACGCGTGACCGGTCAGGCCTTCCCGGTCGTAGAGTCGCTCGCGATGCACTCGTTCGCCGGCGCGAAGATCCCGGCGGGACGCACGACCACGATCACGGCGATGGCCCGTATCGTCGCCGGCGGTTTCTCGGATCCCGACCAGGCCAAGGCCCAGTTCCTCGAGCACGGGACGCTGAAGTTCCTTTGCGGGTACAAGGGTCAGGGCGAGGGGCGGTGCATCCCCGACTCGACGGTGTTGCCGCGCTTCCGCTTCTTCAGCGAGGATCCTTCGATCGCCGACTTCGTCGAACGCGACGAGGTGTATCCCACGGCTCCGAGGTCCATCCGTGGTGGCTTCGCGCGCGACTCGGACGGGGCGGACGGGCTCTTGTGCGTGTTCAAGCTCGGCAAGGTAGGCATTAACGCGGTCGCCGGCCTTCATCGTGCCCGGATCGAGATCGAGGGTGTGCCGGGCAACGGTCCATGCGTTAAGAAGGAAGTGCTGGGCCGAAAGATCGTGCCGCCGGTGATCCCCCGCGTGCCGGAGTCCGTGCCGAAGGCCGTGCCGGAAGCGAAGCAGGGGTTCAGCCGCACCATGCCGCAGCAGGATCTTGCCGTCGTGTTCCCGCCACCGCCGGCCCCGATCGCCGCTCCGGCCCCGCCCGGCGCACCCGGCGTCGGTCGCAAAGAGGAGCACGAAGCCGAGTTCGAGACCGAATCGCACGATGAAGGCAAGCACTCATTCACGGCGGTATCCTTCAACCAGCGCACACGCGGCGCCGCGGTGGATCGATCGTGGATGATGCTGGGATCTGCGCTGGCGCTATCGTTCATCGGCGCGGCAATGGCGGCCGCCGTCCGGGAGCGGAGGATGAACTCCCCGCAGATCGCGCGTGTAAGGGGGAGACCGTGAATCGACGGACGCTGTTCGCTCTTCTGCTGGCGCTCGCGCTGGCCGCAGCGGCCGTGCCGGCCGGCGCCGACAGCCACTCCGACTACGACAACGTGGACCGGCTGATCGAGAACTCTCGCTTCTGCGACAAGTTCCAGTCCTTCCGGCCGCGTCAGGCGATCATCGATGGGCCGTCGTCGCAGCTCGGCCTGTTCAACGAGGTGTTCGAGCCGGCTTATTCGCGGGCATGCCGGATTGGCTCGGGCCTGCTCACGTACTTGGGAACCGGCGAGCGTGCCGGCGCGAACGCGATCCTTGATCGCCGCGCCGATCGCGCCTTCGGGACCACCGACGTGCCGCTGTCGCCGGTGGAGACCATCGAAGCGAACTTCGACCTGCGCGCGCCCGACCGGCGGGGTCGCATCTCGTCGATCCATCACATTCCGCTCGCGGTCTCGATCACGGCGGTTGTCTACAACCTGTCGGCCTGCTCCATCCCGCGGCTCAACTTGCGCAGCGCGGCGCTCAGCTCGATCTTCGCCGGCTCGATCACACGATGGAACGACGATCTGCTGGTACACGAAAACCCGAAACTGGCGACCTGCGACGCGCCGATCCGCTTGATCAAGCGAGCCGACTTCGCCGGTTCGTCGCAGTCGCTGAAGGATTACCTGTCCAAGCGGAACCCGCAGTGGAACTACTACAAGCAGCCGGCCCAAAACCAGGTGTGGCCCACGATCCAGAATTACTGTCCCGCCCTCGACGAAGGCGGTATGGCCGACTGTATCCGGTCGACCCAGTACTCGATCGGCTACATTCAGTACCGCACGGCGCGGCTGGCGCGCCTGAAGGTGGCCCGGCTGGACAACGCCAGCAGTCAAGCATCGATCGACCCAGATACGGCATTCATCGCGCCCAGCCCGGCCGCCTGTACCGAGGCCGCCGAATCGGCGTTCGTCCCGCCGGGTGTGCAAAAGCGCGGATTCTCGGCCACCTTCTTCTCGGTCGAGTCCCCGTCGGTGTCCCCGACCCGCATGGACTGGAACTCGGTGTCGCTGACCGACGCGCCGCGTGGCTACCCGCTGTGCTCGCTGTCGTACGCGCTGATCTACATTTCGCTCCAAAACACGTACCACGGCCAGTTGTACCTGCCGGGCACGGCCAGAACGGCCGTCGACTATCTGTGGACGGCGGTCGGGGACGACGCGCGGCGGCGCCTTCCGGCCTTCGACTTCGGGTCGTTGCCGGCGAACATCGCAGCCGTGTCGCGGCTGGGCCTGAGCGAGATCCGCTTCGCGGGCTGATGCCGGGCGCTACCGACCGAAGAGGCCGAACCGTTACTCAATTGTCCGATTCATCCCCGCACGGTGGAATTTCCATCGGACGGCGGCAGGATTCGGGGCCATTCCCCCAGAATCATGCCATGACGGATTGGTGCGGCCGGGGTGGGCCATGGGTTTGCGACTCCGGCGAGGCGCCCGCACGAGCGGGCGTGCAGGGAGGGTGAGCGTTGGATGGGCACGCGTCGGTTCCATATCGTTTCCATAGGGGGGAGATCATGAGTCGTCGAGCACGGTTGACAGCGGCGGTTCTTGCCGCGATCGCGATCTTCGGATCGATCGCTCAAGCAGAAGGTGTGTCTGTGCTGACGGCGGTCGGCAACGACGTCGTGGCGACCACGACGGCGAAGGACAAGGAAAAGCCGGCCGGCAACAAATTTGTCGCAGGCTCTTCCACCACGTACGCCTACAAGATCGTGCCCAAGACGGGGGAACCGTGCACCGCGACTGCCGGCACTCCGGTCAAGGTCACCGTCGTCGCACCGCCGGAGGTCACCGTGACCTACCCGGCGCCGGCGAACCCGGGGGACCCGCCGCTGACGTCCCTCACGTTCACGACCTGCAACGCATCTAAAAACGTTGTGTTCTCGTCGGGCACGGTCGGGAGTTCCTACGCGATCTCAGCGACGGCCGATGGCGGCGTAGACGCGAACAATGTGCCGATCCCGTATGGCACCTCCGCAGCGGAATTCACCCTTGGTGTGCTCGTCAGCGGTTCGCTCGCGGCGACCGGCGACGGAACGATCGTCACCACCAGTTTCACGGACTACGCGTACCAGGTGCTGCGCACCACGCTGCCGGGTGGCGCCGGCGAGGAGGACAGCATCTTCCCGTGCATCCTGGCCGATGCGCCGGACAAGCGTCTTGTCGTCGAACTCACGGCACCCCCGGAGATCGAAATCGTGTACCTGCCGACCGTGGACGGTGGTCCGCCGCTGGCGAACCTGACCTTCACCAGTTGCCACGACCCGCTCGCCGTCCGCTTCTTGTCGAGCACGCCCGGCGACTACGGGATCACCGCAACGATCCTTGAGGGGCCAGGAGCGTTCGTTGTCAGCACGGCGACCATCACGGTTCGCGTCGTGACGCTGATCCCCCCGCAGAACCTTGCCGTCGGGATTGGCACCAAGGACGGCAGCACTCTGTTCAGCGTCCCGGTGCTGCCCGGGGGCCTCGGTCCGGTCACCGTCGGCCCGGTCATCGTCGATCCGGTTAAGGTCGGCCCGGTGACCGTCGGGCC